>CAMWWA010000158.1 GCA_947177825.1 uncultured Clostridia bacterium | reverse complement strand
GGACGGAGAAACTATAAAATAAAGGCAACTTCTGCGGGAAAGTATACTATAACTTACAAACTTAACGAGGAAGGAAAAAAATCGTTCCTGTGGCCGGACGGCACGACGGATAACCAAACCGCAAACTTCAGCATAGCCAAACAGAGCGTTGTTGTGCCCACGCCCGCATCAACGCTTGCGTTAGATTACAACACTCAGGCGCAGACTATGCAGATAAGAAACGCGACGAACAACACGTTCGAAAGCACGCTTTATACTGCAACCGTTTCTGGCAAGCAGTTTGCGGCGGACGGCACGGCAAGCAATACGGCGGTTGCCACTGCGCCTTCGATTACCGGCGGTCTGGCTTCCGTAACGGACGCGGGAATTTATACCGTTAAAGTCGTTCTTTCCAACAAGTCCGACTGCGTGTGGGCGAGCGGTACGGACGACGACGTTGCCGACAAGGAAATTACGATTAACGTAAACCGCGTGGAGCTGGAGGCGGCTATAACCTGTTCGGAAACAAATTTCAGCTGGCAGAAAAAGAATGCGGGCGACAGTGCGGAAAGTATGACCGTAACCGTTACGGGCGTACTCAACGGCGAAACCGTTACGTTCACTTACTACTGGAAAAAGAACGGCGCAAACGAGCAGGATAACGATATTTCAAGCGGAACCGATTTGACCGCAAGCGTGGATATACCCACGACCTTAGGCACGTATTCGGCGGGCTATACTTTCGGCGTAAAGCTGGGCACGGACGGCGCGAACTACGTTTTCAAGAGCGGCAAGGACAGCAAGGGCTTTACCATTACCGCGGCGGACCTTGACCCTTCCACATTGGTTTGGTCTTATACGAAGGACGGCGACAATTCCAACGCGGTGCTTGCGCAGAACGGCAAGATTACCTACGAAACAAAGGACGTGGACGGCAAGAAGGTTGCAATAGAATTCTCGCCGTATATATTGATAAGTAAAGACGGTGCGGACGGTTACGACTATACCGGTTTCGTCGTAATAGACGGCAGCTACGGCGGCGCGACCTCGGCAAACGCGGTTAAGGATTTGAACGGCAATACCGCCCGTCAAACCACCGTTACGCTGAAAATCAAGGACGGCGATACCGAGCACGTATTTGCAAACCCCAATAGTAGCCAGTACGTCGTATTGAAGGACAACGGGCGCACGGCTGTCGTCACCCTTAACTGGGAGATGGAGCAAAAGGAAATAACGCTTGATAGCGTTAAGTTCCAGTATAAGTCGGCTCCCGTAGTGGATAAGTGGACGGACTACGACCCCAAAGACCCTCCCCAGAAGACGGGCGTAAGCTTTACGGTACAGGTGCCCACTTTAAACCTGCCCGAGGGCGTTAAGAGCGTTAAGTGCGACCCCGACGGCAGCACCAAGGGACCGGGAATTATTAAGTTTACCTTCGATTTCGAGCTGGACGAAAACTATAAGGCGAAGGACGGTAAATCAGTCCTGACCTATTCTATGGAAGTTACGGGCACTCAGGTGAACGTCAACTGGGTAGTTACCACGCTTAAAGGCGCGGACGGAAAGGAAATTACGGACAACGGTATTCCCTATCAGATATATAAGCTCGACGTGCCCGACACCGACCCTGCGTATAAGTTTATCAAGTACAGGTACTACACGGTAACAACCAATTCCGACGGCGAATACGTTAAGGACGCCGAAATTACAGGCGGAATAGACGAGGTGGTTAAGGCGGTTGCCGACGGCGGTCTGGGCGCAAGCTCGACCAACCTCGTGCAGGTATACTGCGAAGCTTATCTGGACGGTATGGGCAAGGACAACGGCGTTGACCCGTTCGTTCTGAAAAC
The DNA here is from genome assembly GCA_947177825.1 of uncultured Clostridia bacterium. Lineage (GTDB taxonomy): Bacteria > Bacillota > Clostridia > Christensenellales > Borkfalkiaceae > Coproplasma. Next base: position 1,469 of record CAMWWA010000158.1, on the reverse strand, counting down.
CTCCGAAAAGCAGAAGGAATATAAGGTTTACTACGTAGGCGAAAGCAAGGACGCGGTTGATTTGACGGCGGGCGTGTCGGAAATAATTTACGGCAACGGCGGCAAGGCGTTGAGCGCAAACGACCTTTACGAGCTTGTAATACGCGACAGCGGCGGTGTTGCTTTGGGCACAACCTTCTATAAGGTTTCGCTTTACGATAAGGACGAAAAGACCTGCCTTGCGGACGAAATAAGAGCGACCGACGGCAACGCGGCGTACGATTTGCTTAAGCTTGGCGTAGGCGAATACAAGCTTGTATTCGAGCTGATAAACGGCGCGGACGAGGACTACATTTTGACTTCCTCAAACTTGCCGTTCACGGTCAAGGCGGTGGAGCTGACAGCTCCCTCGCTGAAAGAGGGCGTTACCTTTACATACAACGGCGAAGTGCAGAGCATTATCAATAACCTTGACGGATTCGACGGTGAATATATGGAATTCGCGGTCAAGGCGTTTAACGACGGCGTGAAGGACGCGGGCGCGTATACCGTGCTTATCAACATAAAGGAAGAGTATAAGGGCAATTACGTTTTCATCGTGCCCGACACCGACGGCGGCGATATTACGCCCGATACGGCGCTGATAAAAATTACCGTTGAAAAGAAGGAAATCGCGCTGCCTACGGTTGGCGAGATTGCGTTCAGCGGAGAGTATATCAGCCTTGTCGATTACCTTGGCGGCAGCTATGCCGAGTACAAGGATATTATAAGCATAAGCGGCGACTACCGTGATATAAGGAACGTAAGCAAGAACGGATACAAGGCGCGTTTGGTGCTGACCGACCCCAACTATAAATGGGCACAGCCTGCTACGGCGGAGCCTGCAAGCAAAAAGCTTTTCGCGGCTAAGTTGTTCGATAACGGGCTTGCAATTGTTGACGACGTTACGGCGGAAATCAGCTGGAATATTACGCCCATTGTTCTGGACGTGAGCGAGATGTGGGTGAAGGGCAAGAACGGCGCAACGCTCAATCTGCCCGAGAATATCAGTAAGTTAATAGACGCCGAAACTCTGAGCGTGTTGTACAGATATTACGACGACGCGGACCAGTACATAGAAACGCCCGAGTATAAAGGCGGCAAGTCTTACAGGGTGGAAGCCGTGTTCGGCGGCATTGACGCGGAGAGCGGCAACGTTGTATTTAAGACGGCGGACGGCAATTTCGGAGCGGTCAGCGACAAGATTAGCTATACCGTGCCCCAGAGCGGTGCGGCGGCGTTCTTCGGAAGCGCGTTGAGCTTCGTCAAGACCAACTGGCTGTGGTTCGTAATCGCAGCGGCGGTTCTGTTATTCCTTATAATTCTAATCTGCATAATTGCGAGCGCGAAAAAGAAAAAGCGTAAGCGCGAGGAGCTTGCCGAACAGCGCAGGCTGGAAGAAAAGGAAGAGCGCGAGCGCAAGGAAGAGGAGCGCAGAGAGCGCGAGGAAC
>CAMWWA010000157.1 GCA_947177825.1 uncultured Clostridia bacterium | reverse complement strand
GACTATATAGCAACGCCCAAGCGCAATATGTACCAGTCGCTGCATACGACTGTCGTAACCGATTTCGGACAGTATTTCGAAATTCAGATACGCACTGCCGATATGCACAAAATGGCGGAGTACGGCATTGCCGCGCACTGGAAATACAAGGAGCAGCGCACGGGCGCGGAAACCAGCTTCGACCAGCGTTTAAGCTGGATACGCGACGTCATGGACTGGCAGGGCAGCCTGGAAACTTCCAAGGAATTCGTAGACTCGCTTAAAAACGACTTATACGCTTCCGAGCTTTTGGTGTTCACGCCGCAGGGCAAGGTCATTTCCCTGCCGCTCGAAGCAACCCCCGTGGACTTTGCCTACGCAATCCATTCGGAGGTGGGCAACAAGTGCGTGGGCGCAAAGGTCAACGGCAAAATAGTGCCCCTGAACGGCACGCTTAAAACGGGCGACGTGGTGGAGGTTTTAACCTCGCCCAACTCCAAAGGTCCTTCGTGGGACTGGCTCAAATTCGTCAAATCGGGTTCCGCCAAGGCAAAGATAAGGCAGTTCTTCAAGCACGCAATGAAGGAGGAGAACGTCAAGACGGGCAAGTCAATGCTCGAAGCCGAGGCGAAGCGGCGCGGCTATTCGCTTGCCGATTTGCTCACCGACGAAAGCTTTGCAAAGCTTTCCGAAAAACTGGTGTTCGCCTCGGTGGACGAAATGATGGCTTCGGTCGGTTACGGCGCGGTCGGCGTCAACCATATTATATATAAGTTAATCGATTATTACCGCCGCGAACAGCCCCTGCAGCTCCCCAAGGTGGAGGCGGAAAAGCTCCGTCACACCCCAGCGGGCAGCGTTTCGGTAAAGGGCATGGAAGGGCTTTTGGTCAGGTTCGCGCACTGCTGTAACCCCGTGCCGGGCGACGCAATAGTCGGCTTCGTTTCGCGCGGCCGCGGCGTAATCGTTCACCGCAAGGACTGCCCCAACTTAAAGGACTACGACGAGGACAGAATACAACCCGCGCAATGGACGGGCGACGCCGAGCAGGGCTTCCTTGCAGGCATAAAGATAATCGCCGACGACGACGCGGGCTTGACCGCATTCATAACGTCCGAAATATCTTCTATGCAGCTGTATATGACGCAGATAAACGGGCGCGTCGGCAAGGACGGCAAGGCGGTATTCTCCATTTCCGTCAAGCTGAACAAGCTTTCCGACCTCGACCTTTTAATAAAACATTTAAAGCGCGATAAACACATTATCGACGTATTCAGGACGACCAACTGATGCAAGTAATCACCATATATCCCCAGGGCTTTGCAAGCAATTCGTTTATAATAACGGTGAATAGCACGGACTGCATACTGATAGACTGCGCGCAGGAGCGCGTGCTTGAAGAGTGCAAAAAGCGCAATTTGACGCCGCGTGCCGTGCTGCTAACCCACGGGCACTACGACCATATCGGCGGATGCGCCGCTGTGCAAAAAAGCGGTGCGAAAATCTATTGCGGTAAGGGTGAGGAGGAGCGCATTTTATCTTCCGAAAACCGCGACATATTCGGCGTGGAAATACCGAAATTTATTATAGACGGAACCTTTGAAGACGGCGACGAAACCGAAATTTGTGGCTTAAAAATCAAAGTTATTTCAACCCCCGGGCACACCTCGGGCGGGGTTTGCTATCTTATCGGCGACTGCCTGTTCACGGGCGACACGCTCTTTCAGGGCAGCGTGGGCAGGAGCGATTTTCCCACGGGCGACGTTCGCGCGCTGAGCGCTTCGGTCAAAAAGCTGTACGCGTTGCAGGGCGACTATAAAGTATATTGCGGTCACGGCGAGCCGACAACTCTCGATTACGAGCGCAAATTCAACCCCTTCGTAAGAGGTTAAATCAATAAATGCTTAACACCAACACGGAATATTTGCGTGCCGAAATAATGGACGTTATCCGACTTTTCGATGCCGAAGAGGAGGAATTCACACACTATTTTTCGTACGGCGCGGACGAATATTACAACTGCATAGAGTACGGCGGTGAGTTTTACGACTTTACCGAAAAGTGCGAAACGGAGGGCGAGATAGAGTTTAAGCGCTACGCAAAGCGGTTTGCCAAGCTCGCGTTCTATAAGGTGCTTTCCAAGTGCAAGGGCGCAAATTTTCCCTACGGCGCGCTGACGGGCATACGCCCCACCAAGCTTGCGTATACCGAAATTGCGGCAGGCAGGGACTTTAAAAAGCTGTTCGCTCAGTGCTGCGTTACCGAAGAAAACACCGGGCACGTTGCAAAAATTCTGGAAGTGCAAAAGCCGTTTTACGCGCACAAGGGCGGTCAGGATTTGTTTATAAGTCTGCCGTTCTGCCCCACGAAATGCGAATACTGCTCGTTCATAACCGCGCCCATTTCCGCAACGCGCGCGTACGTTGACGACTACGTTTCCTGCCTCGGAAAGGAGCTTGCAAGCGTCAAGCCTTTGCTCACGGATATAAAGAGTATTTACGTGGGCGGCGGCACGCCCTTTGCCATAGAAGCAAGGCAGCTGGAAAGGGTATACGCCGCAATCAAAGCGCTGAACTTAAAAGACTGCGAATACACGGTTGAGGCAGGCAGACCGGATACGTTCACCGAAGAAAAGCTTAAACTCACCAAGGATTTCGGCGCGACGAGAATTTGCATAAATCCGCAGTCGTTCAGCGACAAAACGCTGGTTGCGATAGGCAGAAAGCACACCTGCGCGGACGTGTACGCGGCGTTCGATATTGCGGCAAAATATGACTTCGATATAAACCTCGACTTAATTGCGGGATTGTCGGGCGAAACGCTTGCCGACTTCGAAAACTCGCTTGCGCGCGCAATAGCTCTTAAACCTGCAAATATAACCGTTCACACGCTTTCCTTAAAGTCGGGTGCGCGCTTAAAGGAAAATTGCAACCGCCTGCACGTAGAAGACATAGGCGCAATGCTCGCGCTGTCGCGGCAAATGCTCACCGCGGCAGGGTATTCGCCCTACTATATGTACAGGCAAAAATATCAGGCGGGCGGTCACGAAAATTGCGGCTGGGCGCTTCCCGGCAAGGAGTGCGTTTACAATATCGACGTAATGGAAGAAATTGCGGACAATATCGCGGTGGGTGCAAACGCCATTTCTAAGCGCGTTTTCGCCGCCGACGAGCGCATAGAGCGCTGCGCCTCCCCCAAGGACGTAAAGACCTACATAGACAAGGTTGACAAAATAATAGAGGAAAGAAACGCACTGTTTCAATAAAATTAACGCAAAAACTTTCCGCAAAACGTTTGCTATTTACAAACTCATATGGTAAAATATGTTC
>CAMWWA010000156.1 GCA_947177825.1 uncultured Clostridia bacterium | reverse complement strand
TACTCGTTTACAGACTTATAATACTTGCCGTATGCGCAGGGCTGGGCTGTGCGGTGGTTTTACCCACGCTCAACAACATTCTGGGCACCGCGCAGTACGAACAGCTGAACACTACTTTTTCCGAGCTGTGGGCGAATATAATTTCGCTGAACACAGAGGAGATGCACGACGGCTTGCTGGCGGTGCGCGAAGCGCTTAGCTCCTTCCGTCACCTTATTGAGGAAAAGGCTTGGCTGGTTGCCGTTGCGGGCGTATGCCTTGCGGTTGTCTACCTCATCTATAAATTCCTTGCGGCCGTCGGCGATTACGTTACGGGCGCGCTCGTCAACGACAAAATGGCGATGCACGCAAAGTCCTACTTTACCTTAACGCTTTTCAAAAACCTGAAACAGGCATTGCTGTACGCCGCCATTTACGCACCCATTGCATTCGTATACGATTTACTTTGCGTAACGATTATGTGGGCGGTTGTATTCGTCGGGCTGAGCTTCGTGCCCGTACTCATAAAGATATTCCTGCTGGCGGTTATGTTTATGTTGCTTTCGGCGGTCAAATTCACTTTCACAGCGGACTGGCTGCCGTCGCTCGTACACTCCAAAATGAAGCACGGAAAAGCCATTGCCTACACCTTTTCCAGAAAGGGCAAAAACACGGGCAGCGTATTTTCCAACGCGCTGGTTTTAAGACTTGTTATAATAGCACTGAACGTCGTGGCAACGCTTTTCACGTTCGGCGCGGGGCTGCTTCTTACAATGCCTGCGACGGCGCTCATTCAGATTTGCTTCTGGTTCGTCAACTATTTCGACTGCAACAAGCAGAAGTATTTCGTGGACGAATACACCGTAATCGGTCCCAAAAAGGAAGCCGCGCCCACCATAGAGCAGTTTTTTAAGGGCGACGAGTAAAAAAATATACAATACTTGCATAAAATTTTCCATTTCCCCCTTTACAAAGGGGGGATTTTTTTATATAATAAAAAAGACGAATTGTCATATTAATTACAAAGTTGGTATACGATTATCGTATACGGGGGAATTTCAGGAGGAATTTTATGGATTTTGAAAAGGCTTACGAAAGTTGGCTTGAGGACGAAAGACTCAACGACGAAGGCAAGCGCGAACTCGCTTCCATCAGGAATAACAGAGAAGAGATAGAATACAGCTTCGGCGCCGAGCTTGAATTCGGCACGGCGGGCATGCGCGGCATTATAGGCTACGGCACGAACAAGATGAACGTTTACACCGTTGCGCGCGCTACGCAGGGCTTAAGCGAATTTATAAAAGGTTTGGGCGAGGAAGCCAAGCTTAAGGGCGTGGTCATTTCCTACGATACGCGCCTTAAGAGCGACGTATTTGCAAAGACCGCCGCGGAAGTGCTTGCGGCAAACAACATCAAGGCGTATCTGTTCGGCGACGTGCACCCCGTGCCCATGCTCTCGTTTGCGGTACGCGCACTGGGAACGGTTGCCGGCATTATGATAACCGCTTCGCATAACCCCAAGCAATACAACGGCTATAAGGTGTACGGTGCGGACGGCGCGCAGATGAGCCCCGAGGACACCAAGGTTGTCGTGGACAGCATAAACGCGATAACCGACTACCTTGCGGTTGCCACCCCCACCGTTGCGCAGAGAAAGAAATACATAGTACCCGTACCTGCAAAGGTAGACAAGAAGTATTACAAGGAGCTTAAAAAGCTTACCCTTTCCAAGAAGGCGGTCAAGACCTGCGGAAAGAGCCTGAAACTCGTTTACACCCCCGTACACGGCTCCGGATATATTCCCGTTACCACGATACTCAAAAAGATAGGCATCAACGCGACGGTCGTTCAGGAACAGATTAAAAAGGACACCGATTTCTCGACTGTAGCCGTGCCTAACCCCGAATTCAAGGAAACCCTTTCGATGGGCATTGCGCTTGCAAACAAGATTGGCGCAACCGTCGTATTCGGCACCGACCCCGACAGCGACAGACTTGGCGTTGCGGTCAAGAACGACGAGGGCGAGTTTGAAGCGCTTTCGGGCAACCAGGTCGGCATACTCCTTCTGGACTACATACTCACCCGTCTTAAAGAGGACGGCGCACTGCCCGCAAACGCGGCGGTGGTAAAATCGTTCGTATCCACGGGCATGGCAAAGGCAATCTGCCAGAGCTTCGGCGTAGAGCTGTTTGAAACGCCCGTAGGCTTCAAGTTTATCGGCGAAAAGATTAAGCTTTGGGAGAGAGACAACTCCCACACCTACGTGTTCGGCTTCGAGGAGAGCTGCGGATACTTGCGCGGCACGCACGCAAGGGATAAGGACGCGGTAGTCGCTTCGATGCTGTGCGCCGAAATGGTTTGCTACTACGCCTACAAGGGTACGACGGTGTTCGACAGGCTGAACGAAATTTACAAGACCTACGGCTACGTGCTCGACTGCAACGTTTCCATTCAGTACAAGGGACTGAACGCAATGAAGGAAATGAACGCGGTCGTTGACGCGCTTAAAGCACAGCCCGTTGAAAAGTTCGATATTTACGAGGTGGCTTCCTTCCGCGATTATTCCAAGGACGAGAAGTGCGATATGGCTACGGGCGAAAAGTCCCCCATCGGCAGCCCTAAGTGCAACTGCGTATACTACGAATTGAAGAACGGCAGCTTCGTTTGCGTACGCCCCTCCGGCACCGAACCCAAGCTTAAAATTTATTACTCGGTAAAGGCGAACAACAAGCAGGACGCGGAAGCCGCGCTTGCAAAGTTACAGGCGTCCGTCGGCGAGCTTTTGGATAAGGTAAATAAACCCGAAGCGCCGGCTAAGGAACAGAAAGCCGGGGAAACCGAAAAGCCCGCAAAGGCAGAGAAAGCAGAAAAGGCTCCCGCAAAGAAGGCGGCGCCCAAGAAGGAAACGGCGGCAAAGACAACCGCTAAGGCGGCTCCCAAAAAGGAAGCGGCTAAAAAGCCCGCTGCCAAGACCGCAGCCAAGGAAAAGAAAGACTGATTTAAATAATATAGTAAAGCCCCGTGCACACCGTGCACGGGGCTTTTGGTCTACTGCTCTTAATCCAGCTTATCCTCATTTCCGAGAACGTCGTCAATATTGTCGGTTACGGGGTCGGCAGGTTTGTAGAAGCCGCCCACGTCGAACACTCTGCCGTCGTCCACGGGCATGGGCGCCACTATGTTTCGTACCACCGTTCTCACGGGAGCGGGTGCCGCCGCGCTCTGAATGGGCTTCTTGGTCGTGTCAATCTTGGTGGTCGTCACGGTGGTCATAACCGCGTCGGGGGGAACCTGCGTTGCCGCACTATCCGCCTTGGCGCCCTGCGCCTCCGCATTGCCGT
>CAMWWA010000155.1 GCA_947177825.1 uncultured Clostridia bacterium | reverse complement strand
AATATTCACAACCGCAGTAAATTCGTTGCCGTCGCTAATATACTTAACGGTAATCGACTGCACGCCGAACTTAAACTTTCCGCCGTCTCGCAGCGTGTCACAGGACAGTTCGAAATCGGTAACCGCTTCCGTGCTGCCGTTGTCGTAAACCGCCGTCACGGTCAGCTTGGCTTTCAAATCGTCCAAAGTATTCACAGTCGTAAACACTTCGTTCTCATAGCCCGTCGCGGTAATACTCTCCACAACCGCGTCGCTGATTGTCAGCGTTGCCGTCATATCGTCAATATCGTTGTAGTTCGGGTTCTCGTGCGTGAACTTAGCCGTAATTTCATACGTGTCTACCGCCGTCAAATCACCGTCGTAAACGTAGGAAACCGTAACGCCATCGGGCAAATCGCCGCTTATTTTCAGCTCGTGCGCCTCGCCGTCGAACACCTTCGTTTCATCCTCGAACGATACGCCCGACATATCGAAGTCGGCTTTTTCAATCGTAAGCGTTGCAACTTTGTCGTTAATGCTTGCGTAGTTTTTATCGCCCGTGGCAACCGAAACGGTAACGCGGTACGTACCCGCGTCCTTCAAATCCGCCGCCGCAACGGTAACCCATTCGCCGTCCACTTCCTTTTCGTAAGTATAAGAAAGCGTAACGTCAACCTCTTCGCCGTCGCTATCGACAGGCTTGCCGCCAAGCACAACCGAAATTGCGCTGTCGGGGCTGTACGTAGCGGTATATACGCCGTTGCCGCCGTCCGCACCCGTCACGGTAAACGCAAGATTATCAACGTTATACGACATCTTATCGCCTATAGTAAGCGTTGCCGTCATCGGCTTGATATCATCGTAGTTATCCGTATCGTCGTGCTCGAAAGTCGCCGTAAACACGTATTCGCCCTGTTCGGTAAATTTCAAGCCGTCATGCCCTTCGACGGAATAGGTCACGCTGACCAAAGGAGTCGTAGGCAACGTGCCCGTAATTACTATGGTGTACTCGTCACCGTTAGCAAAGCCGTCCTTGTCCTTGAACTCCACGCCAGACATATCCACTTGCGCCTTGGCAATCGTCAGCGTTGCAACCTTATCCGCAACGTCCGCATAAGTCGGGTCGTCCGTAGTTACGCTTACGGTAACGCGGTACGTGCCCGCGCCCTTCAAATCAGCCGCCGCAACGGTAACCCACGCGCCGTCCTCTTCCTTTTCATAAGTATAGTTTAAAGAGGGCGTAACTTCTTTGCTATCCTTGTCTAAAAGCTTTCCGCCGAGCACGAACGAAATTGCGCTGTCGGGGCTGTACGTTGCGGTATATGCACCGTTGCCGCCCGTGGCACCAGTCACGGTAAACGCAAGATTGTCCGCATTGTAAATATTCTTGTCTGTTATTACAAGCGTTGCCTCTTTATCGTCTATAGCTTTGTAGTTGCCGTTCGTGTGCGTAAACTTGGCTTTAATCGTGTAACTGCCGATTTCGTCGAACTCGAAAGGCGCTGCCTGTTCGGTGCCGTTATATTCGTACTTAACGGTCACACCTTCGGGCACGGTTGCCGAAATACTGTGCATTGCGCCGTCGTGCGGAAGCGTGTCGCCTTCGAAAACCATTTCCTCGGGATAGTCCGCCTGCGCTATCGTCAGCGTGGCGGTCTTATTGCTTACGGCGTTATAATTCGTGGAATCGCCCGTAAAGCTTGCGGTTACGGTATACGTTCCCGCGTCGGTAGGCGCGGTCGTGCTTGAAACGCCGCCCTTTTCATAGGAAATGGTTGCCGTCACGCCTTCGGGCAGAGTGCCCGTTAAAGTAAGGGCGTGCGCGTTGCCGTCGTATACGGGGTTCAACTCACCCGACAGCGCAACGCCGTCCATTTTATAGGTGCCCTTGTTTATGGTAATTTCGTAGTCCGCTTCGGCTTCCGTATCCTTGATTTTAAAGGTTACGTCCTTAGTGCCCACGGTCAAATCGCCGTCAAGCAGCATAAGCGTTTTAATCTGTTCCGCCGTCAAGCTGTCCGAACCGCCGTCGTTCATTTCAACGTCTACGGAAGTTATTTCCGCAAGAATCTCTTTCGCCGTGACGGGATAAGTAAATTCGTCCTTGCCCAGTCCGATATGCGTGATAGTCTTGTATGTCAGCTCCTCGACGGAAATGGGAAACTCTGCCGAGTACTTGGTCTTGTTGTCGCTTGTGGTATACTTGACCTTTATCTTGTTTTCGCCCGCTTTCAGCTTGTTATTGGTGTTAATCTGCAACTCGTAGTCGCCGGGGTCCAGAGTTATAGTTTCGTCAAACGAAACGAACTTGACCTCTACCGTCATATAGCTTTTCAACACCGATTCGGTTGTGTTGGTGTATACGGTTTTGCCCTTAGTGTCGAACGATTTAATAGTTACCGATTCCACTTCGCGCGCTGAAAAAGTAAACTGTTTTCCGTCTTTTACGGTTGTGTAATTGTTCTCGTTTTCGGGCGTGAAAGTCCAAGTATAAGACTTAGTGCCCGATTGCGGGTGTTGCCCGTCGTCCCACTTGATTGTGCCAGGCGTGCCGCCCGCTTTCAGCGATATTGCAGGTAATTTGTCGGGAACGTAAGTCGGCGCGGCGGCATATTGCGCTTCAATCGAAGATTCCGCCTGCGTAATTGATATAGTGAACGACTTGTTTTCCGTACTGCCGCCGCTCCACTTCAATCCGCTTGTAAGCTCGAACGTTACCTTGTAAGTACCTGCGTCCTTAATGTCGGCGGTCGTATAGGTTTTATCGGTTTGCTTTACCCCTTTAACGTTTGTGTACTCAACCGACTTAATGCTCATATACGAAGTGTCGCCGTAAATATCGGAATTCCACCATGAAGGTCTGTCACCTTCCGGCAAATCGCCTATCCACTTGCTTGAATTGTTGAATTTGCCCGCGTTAAAGTCCTGCGGCGCGTCTATGCCGCCGTCTGCGGGATATGCGCAGTAAATATTTTCGGTTGCGTTTGCGCTTGTTGCCGAAGTGTAAAGTACGGTCAAGTTGTGCGTGGAAAGCGAAACTTCCGCAGGTAACGCCAATGTCGTTGCCGCCTGCTTGGTTGCGGAGGCGGTTGGACTCATTGCAACTGTTGCCTGATAGTCCACCTCGCCGCCCGTTGCCGACTTGGGCGAAAGAAGCACCAGCAAATTGCCGCCCGTTTCACCCGTGGGGTTGTTATAAGTAATGCTGAGGGTTCCGTTATCCTCCTTTACGTTTCCCTTTGCCGAACTTGAAAACGTATTGAAATCAGCGTCTTTGACGTACGTTTTATAAGTGGGCGTAGTCTGCTTGGTCGTAAGGTTGACGAAACCGCTTCCCGCAGTGGGCGTTGCCGTAGTTA
>CAMWWA010000154.1 GCA_947177825.1 uncultured Clostridia bacterium | reverse complement strand
AACAGCGGATTGAAATACACCGCCTCCACGCCCAGCTCCTTTAAATAGTCCAGCTTTTGTTCCACGCCCTGCAGGTCGCCGCCGTAAAAGTTGTTGACGTCCATCGTATCGGGAATTTTGTACCAGTCGTCAATCTTCCTTACGTGTCCGCCCGTATAATAGTATTCGTTGTACTGCACGTCGTTGGAGGTGTCGCCGTTGCAGAAGCGGTCGCAATAAATCTGATAGAACACCCTGCCCTTCGCCCAGTCGGGCACCTTCACCCCGGGCATAAAGGAAAAGTTGTACTCCTCCTGATTGTTGGTCACCGCGCCGAGGCGGTTGTAATAAATTTCGTCGTCCTCGTCCACCAGCTTGAAAAAGTAGCTTACGGGCTTTGCGCCGCACGTGAAAGTAAGTGTATAAAAGTCGAAGCTTTCTAACTTTTTGGGAAGCTTCTTCATCACGCGCATTTTACCGTTTATAAACGCATATACTTTTAAAACGTCGTTTTCCAACGTGCGGAAGGTAAGCGTTACCTTGTCGCCCGGTACGGGCTCGTAAGGGGTTTTGAAAGTCTGGGTTTCGTCAGTGAAAAGGGCTTGTCTGTTAATCATAATTTACCTTAAAAATTGTAACACGGAAACGCGCCAAAGTCAATACGCAAATTTTTTATAGCGTTGACTTTATGCAAATAATATGATAATATTCATTATGTAAAAAGGAGCGGTACGTCTTATGTCGGAAGAATTAGAAAACGAGCTTCCCGCACCCGCGGTTGAAAGCGACCAAACACCACCCCAAACGGAAAAGCCCCCAAAGAAAAAGCAGTGGAAAAAGCCGACCAAAAAGCAGGTTGTAAACGTGATAGTCAGCTATCTGATTATGACCGTCGGCACGATTTTAGTTGCGGCAGGTGTGTACTTTTTCAAGGCGCCCAACCACTTTGCAACCGGCGGCGTAAGCGGTATTTCGATAGTGCTTGCCAAGTTCGTGCCGCTCAACCAGTCCACCCTCGTTCTGATTATAAACGCAGCGTTGCTGATAATCGGCTTTATTTTCCTCGGCAAAGGCTGTACGATACGCACGCTCTACTGCTCGCTTATGTACTCGCTGGAAAACTTTTTGTTCGAAGAGTTCTTACCGATAAGCATTATTCCCACAGCGGTCGAGCACGTCTATGCTCTCGGCAACATTACGTACACCCTTACCGGTCAGCCTTTAATGGAGCTGGTGTACGCAATGCTTTTAACGGGCATAGGCAGTGCGATAATGTTCAACTGCAAGGCTTCGTCGGGCGGCACGGACATAGTTGCGCTGATACTTAAAAAGTTTACCAAACTCAATACGGGCAAGGCACTGCTCGTCACCGACTCGGCGATAGCCTTCTCCACCTTCTTTATTTTCGGTGCGGAAGCGGGACTTTTTTCAATCCTCGGACTATTCTCCAAGGCGTTCATAATCGACGGCGTAATAGAAAACATAGGCAAGAGCAAGTACATTACCATTATAACGACTATGCCCGATGAAATAGGCAAGTATATCACGACGGTTATGAAACGCGACTACACAAGTTACAAGGCGACGGGCGGATATACGGGGGCGGAAAAGACCGTGCTTATTACCGTGTGCAAGCGCAGCGAAGCGCTTAAACTGAAATCCAAGGTCAAACTTATCGACAGCACCTCCTTCGTGATTATTACCGATGCAAACGAAATTTTAGGCAAAGGTTTCAGGGAAACAATTTAAAAGTAAATAGCAAAAGCGCCGCGGCGAATATCGCCGCGGCGCTCTTTTATTTTGTTGTACTGCTTATCTTATCTAAGTCTTATATAGGGTGCCGCATTCTTGTTTGCGTCGGTACCGTCAATGTACTCCCAAACGTTTTCCATATCGAAATGGAGGTTTGCGGTGAAGTAGTTGCTTGACTTGTTTTCCATGAAGGTACGTATCGCCGTATCTACATCGTAGTCGGAGTTGTACTCAAGGAAGGATGCACGGCAACCTTCTACTTTCATATCTGCGTTGGCAGCGAAGTTACCGATTATACCGGAGCAATTCTTCTGTGCGGTTTCAACGATTTCTCTGGGATCCGCATAGTAGAAAGTACCGATGCTTAAACAATTTGTAACTCTCGTTACGCCGTCACCCGTAAATCCGCCGAGAATACCGCCCGCGCGCTTGAGACAGCTTATATCGCCGTTGTAGTAGCAGTTGGTAATATACAGCTCGTCATTGCCACCCTTATTTCTGTCGTCGCTTCTGCCGACTATACCGCCGCAGTAGTCGCCCGACTCTATTCTCACATCGACGTAGCAGTTGGAGATATAAACAATGTTATATCCGGTATCTTTACCAGCCTGAATGAAGCCGACTATGCCGCCCGACCTGTTACCGGTTATCGCCCACTTCTTTTCATAGAATACGGTGTTTGCCTTGTAATCGTCGCAACGAACGTACTTGTCGTCAACCTTCTCGTAGTATTTGCCGCGCTCGAAGTGCAGTGCGTCGGCACCGCTTACAAACTCGTAATAGGTCGTGCCGTCCACAAACTCGGTTGCAAGCTCATACTTTCCGTCATTAAGAACGTAGTACTTGATGTTACCCTTTACAAAGTCGTCAGCCGAAACGGTTGCCGTCGTCTCCTTGTAAGTGTTCACAACCTCTACAAAATCGTTGTCGTTGATAACTTCGATTCTATCAATATAATTCGTAGAATAACCCGTGCTCGAAGCAGTAATCTGGCCGATAAGTCCGCCCACTCTTTCCGCAGAGGAAACTTTAACGTTGTGTACCTTTATGTTGGAAGCGTAGCCGCCGTGCAAAAGCGCGATGATACCCGTCTTCTTGCCCACGTCGGAAATGGTAATGTTTTCGAACGTTACGTTCATTACCGTGCCGCCTTTTACAAGTCTGAATATACCTGCGCCGGGGTCGCTGTCCGAGCCTGCAACGGTATTGTTAATCGTTACGTTGTGAAGCTTGTGACCCATACCGTTGAATACGCCGACAAAAGCTGTCAGTGAAGTTGTGAGCGATCCATCGAAATCGATATCGTTCATAAGCTTGTAAACGGTGGTCGAATTATTTTCCCGAAGCATAGCTTCGAACTGAGCCTTCGTGCTTATCTCGCTTACCTCTACCGTCTGCTTAGCGGGCTCGGTGGTAATCTGACCGTCCACGTTCTTCATTACGTAGTAGATGTCGTAAGCCGCATCGTTCTTCTGCTCTATGTTGAAGAAGATAGAAGTCGCGCGGAATTCGTTTGCAACGCCGCCGTCAACGATTTCCTGTGCGGTAGGAGCCGCAGCACCCTTTTCAACCGTCTTGGTGTACAGCGTACCGGTAGGGGAAGTTACAGCTCCCTCTATGGAGAAACCGTCTCTGTTTACGATAACCG
>CAMWWA010000153.1 GCA_947177825.1 uncultured Clostridia bacterium | reverse complement strand
TGGCAGAAGTTAATTCCATAACGGCAGGCGAGCTTGTTGAAAAGCTATTAAACAAATATGACATATTAATAAAAGACTTAACTACTAAAATAAAAGACAAGAATAATAAGCAATATATAAGGATAGCGGTTAGGAATACCGAAGATAACGATTTATTAGTTAATGCTTTGGAAGCTGTTTTGGGAGCCTAAATGAAAGTAATAACACATCAAAATATTGTTGATTTAAATATAGCACCGCGTACTTGTTATGAGTGGGTTTCGCAAATGATAGCTAATAAGAATGAAGCAATATTACCTGCGAAAATCAGTATGAAACTCGAATTGGGTACTTTTTGTAACGTTATGCCAAGTGTTGTAACAGCTCCTGACGGCGTTAAATACGGTGGCGTAAAAATTGTTACAAGATATCCTAAAAGAGTCCCTACTTTGGATAGCAAGTTGATTTTATTTGACGCTTTAAGCGGTGATGTTAAGGCTATTATGGATGCCGGTTGGATTACGGCAATGCGCACAGGTGCAGTTGCCGTTCACTCATTAAATCTATTTGCTAAAAAAAATTATAAAACAATCGGAGTAATTGGATTAGGGAATACCGCAAGAGCGACGATGTCGGTTTTATCTGAGGTAAATGATAGCAGTTTTAATGTTAAGTTGCTTAAATATAAAGGTCAAGAGAATTTATTTGTCGATAGATTTAAAAATTGCAACAAATTCAAGTTTGAACTTTGCGACACCTACAAACAGGTAATAGAGGGCTCGGATGTAATAATTTCTGCCGCGACGTATTTGCCTGATGATTTATGTGAAGATAATGCATATAAAGAAGGAATATTGATTATTCCAATTCACACGTTAGGTTTTACAAACTGTGACTTATTCTTCGATAAGATTTTTGCCGACGATATAGGTCATGTTAAGCACTTCAAATATTTTGATAAATTTAAGTATTTTTCCGAAGTTAGTGACGTTGTTAACGGAAAATCAGTTGGCAGAGAAAACGATAAGGAACGTATTATGGTTTATAATATCGGCGTGGCAATGCACGACGTATATTTTGCTGCGAATATATATTCAATGTTGCGCGGAAGCAATTGTGAAAATATTGCGCTGGACTCACCTAAAGAAAAATTTTGGATATAAAAACAGGTGTATTGAAACATAATTTATCTTAAATCATTTTCATAATTCGACATAATCCCACATATATTTACCCTGTAAGGGGTGCAGATATGTGGGATATTCATATGCGTATACTTGCAGAAGCCGAATACATTGTAAAAACCAACTCAACTGTGCGTGCCTGCGCGCAGTACTTTTCCATAAGCAAATCAACCGTACATAAGGACGTTACGGAGAGGCTTCAATGCATTGACGAGGAGCTCTTTGAACAGGTGCGCGTGGTGCTCGACAAAAACCTTTCGGAGCGCCATATCCGCGGCGGCATGGCAACGAAGAGTAAGTACGCCATCCGCAGGAAAAATTTTTCATAAAAATTACACAATAAGTCTTGTTTTATAATTTGGCAATTGCCGTGCGGTGTGATATAATTTAAAAGGTATACTATCGCATAGGTAATATTTATGGCAAAACTTTTGGGTATTGACGTCGGCTCGACAACCGTTAAGGCGGTTGCAATCGACGAAGACGGCAAAATTTTATATAAATCGTACGTGCGGCACTTTGCAAAGGTTAAGGAAACCGTTCTTGCAGAGCTTGAAAACGTGCAAAAAAAATACCCCGGGCAATATTGCGCTTCCATCACGGGCAGCGCAGGTCTGGGGCTTTCGCAGCGTTGCGGCGTTGCGTTCGTGCAGGAGGTGCAGGCGGCGTTCACCGCAATCCGCAAGTACTATCCCGACGCGGACGCGGCTGTGGAGCTGGGCGGCGAGGACGCAAAAATCATATTCATAACGGGCGGCACCGAACAGCGAATGAACGGCAGCTGCGCCGGCGGCACGGGTGCGTTCATCGACCAGATGGCAACCCTTTTAAACGTTTCCGTAAAGGAGATGGACGAGCTGTCTTTAAAGGCGGAGCGCGTTTATCCCATTGCTTCGCGCTGCGGCGTCTTTGCAAAGTCGGACATTCAGCCGCTTTTAAACCAGGGCGCGCAGAAGGCCGACATTTCGGCTTCCATATTCCAGGCGGTTGTCGACCAGACCGTTTCGGGCTTGGCGCAGGGGCGCAGAATCAAGGGCAAAGTGCTCTTTTTGGGCGGACCTCTGCACTTTCTGGAAGGGCTTAAAAAGGCGTTCAAAACCACTTTGAAGCTGACCGACGAAAACGCAATTTTCCCCGAGGACGCGCCTTGCTTTATGGCAATCGGCGCCGCGCTTCATTCCGCAACGGTTAAAAGCCGCGATTTAAAAGAAATTATTTCGTCAATCGAAAATTCTTCGGGCAGTGAGGAAATTATCACGGGCGAACCGCTGTTTGCGGACAAGGAAGAGTACACCGCATTCGTTGCACGCCACCGCGCGACCGACCTCGAATTCTGCGACATAAGCACTTACGAGGGCGGAGCGTACCTCGGCATCGACAGCGGCTCCACGACGACAAAGCTAATTTTAATCACGCCCGACAGCCGCATTTTGTATTCGCACTATCAGTCCAATAACGGACAACCCCTCGACATAGTAATTGAGAAATTAAAGGAAATTTTTAAGCTTTCGGACGGCAGAATAGAAATTCTCGGCAGTGCCGTTACTGGCTACGGCGAGGATTTGATTAAAGCCGCCATCAAAGCCGACTTCGGCATAGTCGAAACGGTTGCGCACTTCAAGGCGGCGCTTCATTTCAATCCCAAAGTCGACTTCATTATAGACATCGGCGGACAGGACATCAAGTGCTTTAAAATCAAGAACGGCGCGATAGATTCGATAATGCTCAACGAGGCGTGCTCGTCGGGCTGCGGTTCGTTCATTCAGACCTTTGCGCGCGCAATGGGAATGGAAATTGACAAATTCTCGATGTGCGGTCTTTACGCAAAGCACCCCGTCGAGCTGGGCTCGCGCTGCACCGTGTTTATGAACAGTGCGGTCAAGCAGGCGCAAAAGGAGGGCGCGACCGTGGAGGATATCTCCGCAGGTCTGTCCTCGTCCATAGTCAAAAACGCCATTTACAAGGTTATCCGCGCGGCGAGTGCGGACGAACTGGGCGACAACATAGTCGTGCAGGGCGGCACCTTCTTAAACGACGCGGTGTTGCGCTCCTTCGAAAAGGAGACGGGCAAGCAGGTAATCCGACCGGGCATTGCAGGTCTTATGGGCGCTTACGGCGCGGCGCTGTACGCAAAGGAAAACGTGCGCGGCGCAAGCACTACGCTGGATAGCGCGGCGCTTAAAAGTTTTTCGTACGTTTCCAATGCGACAATTTCCCCCGCGGGACGT
>CAMWWA010000152.1 GCA_947177825.1 uncultured Clostridia bacterium | reverse complement strand
CAGATGCCTCAGATGCAGGCACCGCAGGCGCCTCAGCCTCAGTACGCGCCCCAAGCCGCGCCTAGCGTGAGCGACAGCGCGCTGCTAATCAGTATTGAAAACCAGCTTTCGGCGTTGCGTTCGGAGCAGACCGCGGCGACCAGGCTGGAATGCGAAATGGCTAAGCTGCGCGCCGACCTGAAAGTCGGTCAGCCTTTAATGACCGACGCGAATACGGGCAAGGCGGTAACCGTGGATACGCTGACCGAAATCATTACGCTTGCGCTTAAAAACGTGCTGACGCCCAACGCGCAGCAGGCGGCGGAGCAGAAGGAGGAGCCTGCAAAAGAGGCAACCCCCGTTTGCCCTCCCGACGCGGTTATGACGACAGTGACGACCACCAAGATAGACACTACCAAGAAGCAGCCGCAGACGGCGGAACGCGCGCAGGCGGCTCCTCCCGTAAGGACTGTTGTGCGCAACGTGGTGGCGCCTATGCCTGTGGACGACGGCAGGGTGTTCGACGTGGGCGGCTTCTATAAGCCTGCCGACCCGATAACCGATATGGACTTCACGGACGACGATAATAAAGAATAAAACCGAGAGCCGCGCGGCAATTGAGCCGCGCGGCTTTTGCATTATACTTGCTATTTTGATTTGCGTGTGATAGAATAGACCTATGAAATTTATCGAACTTACCGTGCATACCACCTCCGAGGGCAGCGAGCTGATTGCCGACGTAATGTGGCGGTACACCTCCTACGGCGTTGCCATTTCGGACGTCAAGGACGTAATCGCGCTGCAAAGGGACAAATCCGCCTACTGGGACTATATGGACGACGACCTGGTTGCAAACGCTTCGGGTGATGTTCTGGTCAAGGCGTTTATCGCGCTTTCCGACGCGCAGAAGGTCATTCCCGAAATCAGGCGCGACATAGAAGAGATTGTCGCAAACTGCGGCGGCGCGTTGCCTCTGGGCACTCTGGAAACGACCAACCGCGAAATCGAGGGCGACGACTGGATTGAAATCTGGCGCACGCATTTTCGCCCTATACACCTGGGCAAAGTGGTGGTCGTGCCCGAGTGGATTGAGTACGAAAAGGCGGAGGGCGAGCAGGTCGTCAAGCTGGACAACAATATGGCGTTCGGCACGGGCGAGCACGAAACGACCTCCATGTGCGTGGAGCTTTTGCAGGAATATATTACGCCCGACAGCGTATGTATAGACGTCGGGTGCGGAAGCGGCATACTCGGCATTTCAGCCGTCAAGCTGGGCGCCAAGCAGGCGTATCTTACCGATATCGACGCGGTTGCGGTGGAGAGCGCAAAGCATAACTGCGAGCTTAACGGGGTGACCGCAAAGGTCGTGGTGGCGCGTTCCAATCTTTTGGACGACAGCGCGTTGAAGGGCGACATTATGCTTGCCAACATAACCGCCGATATTTTAGAAAACCTTGCGCCTTCGATACCCAAAAATCTGAAGAAGGGCGGCAATCTGATTTTAAGCGGAATTATCGACGAGAAGCTTGACCGCGTCGTGGAGGTGTACTCCGCGCAGGGGCTGGAGCTTATAAAGAAAGTAAAGAAAGGGGAGTGGAAC
This sequence comes from uncultured Clostridia bacterium, assembly GCA_947177825.1. Taxonomy (GTDB): domain Bacteria; phylum Bacillota; class Clostridia; order Christensenellales; family Borkfalkiaceae; genus Coproplasma. Next base: position 1,875 of record CAMWWA010000152.1, on the reverse strand, counting down.
GCGCTTGCGTTCAAAGGTTGAATGAGCGCGCCTAAGAGGTTTTTTTCCAACTCCATAAACTACCCCGAAGACAGCGAAGCGGTGCTGGACGGCGAGGAATTTATTCACGCCAAAACCGTGCTGAGAGTGACCGAGGGGACGGAGATAACCCTTCTGGACAACGTGGGCAACGAGTACAGTGCGATTGTCACCAAGGTGGAAAAACAGCGTTTGTCGGCGCATATTACGGGTGTAAACCGCGGCGACAGGGAGGCGAAGACTCCCGTTTACCTGCTTGTCGGCGCGTTGAAGGGCGACAAGACAGAGCTGGTCGTGCAGAAGGCAACCGAGCTGGGCGTCGCCAAAATAGGCGTATTCAACTCGCGTTACTGTTCGGCGTATATGAACGGCAACAAGATAGAAAGATTGAACAAGGTGGCAAGGGAGGCGGCAAAGCAGTGCCTGCGTTCGGTTGCGCCCGAGGTCGTTTACTTTGAAGATTTTAAGGGCGCTCTCGCCTCGGCGGACGGTTATTGCAACAAGCTTTTTTTCTGCGAATTTGCCAAGGGTTCGGACGTCGATTTGAAAACCGTCAAAGGCTCGACCGCGCTCGTCGTCGGCAGTGAAGGCGGCTTTGCGGACGAGGAATACGCCCTTGCAAAGGACGCTTACGGCTTTTCGGGAATGAGCTTGGGCAAGCGTATATTGCGTGCAGAAACCGCGGCGGTTGCGGTATGCGCGCTTGCGGCTTTCTCGCTGGGAGAGCTGGAATGAAGGCGGTCGTGTTCACTCTCGGCTGTAAGGTCAACGAGGTGGAAAGCGCCGCTATTATGGCGGAGCTGGAAAACCGCGGCTGGGAAGTTTCGGACGAGCTTTCGTACGCGGATATATACGTTTTAAATACCTGCGCTGTGACGAAGGAAGCGGAAAGAAAGAGCCGCCAGCTCATCTCGCGCGTGCGCAAATTCAACCCGAAGGCGCCGCTGTACGTTTGCGGCTGCGCTTCCCAAAAGGACGGCGGTCAGTTTAAAAAAGAGGGCGTGCGCGCAATTTTCGGAGCGCGTGAAAAACAGCAGGTCGTTTCGGCAATTGCCAAAGATTTCGGCGGCTGCGTGTGCGAAGAACTCGGCTTTCCCAAACAGGTAAAAACGCGCGCCTTTATCAAGATTGAGGACGGGTGCAACAACTTTTGTTCGTACTGCGTAATACCCTATCTGCGCGGACGGGTAACCTCGCGCCCCGTAGAGGATATAGTCGGGGAAGTCAAGGCTTGCCCCGCCCCCGAAATAGTGCTTACGGGCATAAATATTTCGGCTTACGATACCGACGGGCAAGGGCTTGCGGGGCTTATCCAAGCGCTGCAATTTACAGACAAGCGCATAAGGCTGGGCTCGATAGAGTGCAACGTGATAAATGAAAAGCTTATGACCGCGCTCAAGGGCTTAAAGGACTTTGCGCCGCAGTTTCATCTGTCGCTGCAGAGCGGTTCTGACGCTATCTTACGTGCAATGAACAGGCACTATACGCGTGCGGAATACCTTGAAAAGTGCGCGCTCATTTACTCGCATTTTCCCGACGCGGCTATAACCACGGACATAATTGCGGGCTTCTGCGGAGAGAGCGAAAAGGACTTTGAAGGCAGCCTTTCGATAATAGGCGAAGCGGGCTTTGCAAGGGTGCACGCCTTTGCGTTTTCGCCCAGGGAGGGCACGCGTGCGTTTGCCCTTCCCGACCTTCCAAAAAGCGTTAAATCGCAGCGCCTGCACGCGCTTATTCAAGAGGGTAAGGCGGCGGAAGAAAAGTATATAAAGGAGCGGTTGGGCAGGCAATATTGCGTGATTTGCGAAGATTTCGACGGCGAATACACCAGCGGCTATACCGAGGGATATATAAAGG
>CAMWWA010000151.1 GCA_947177825.1 uncultured Clostridia bacterium | reverse complement strand
TTCTTGTGCATTTCTTTGAGTGCCCACCACTCCGACTCGATATACTTGTCGTCGTAGGTGACGTAAGGGTTGTCCATATCCACCCAGTAACCGAGGCGGTCGGACATTTTTTCCCACTCGCCCTTGTACTTCCACACGGACTGTTTGCACTGCTTTATGAACGGCTCTATGCCGTAGCTTTCAATCTGCGGTTTTCCGTCTATGCCGAGGACCTTTTCAACTTCGAGCTCAACAGGCAGACCGTGGGTATCCCAGCCCGCTTTCCTTAAAACGTGCTTGCCCTTCATCGTCTGGTAACGGGGGATTATGTCCTTCATAACCCTCGTTAAAACGTGCCCCACGTGCGGCTTGCCGTTTGCCGTGGGAGGACCGTCGTAAAACGAAAACTCTTCCGCGCCGTCGTTCTTTTCAATACTCTTGGAAAAGACGTCGTTTTGCTTCCAGAATTCAATTATTTCCTTTTCTCTCTCCACAAAATTGAGTGAAGTGTCTACCTTCTTGTACATTTATCGCTCCTTAAAATTACGCGGAAAACTATTTGTTATTGTTCAAAGGGATTGACGCCTTGGCGTTGACCGACAGCGGCGAGAAATTGCCTGCATAGTACTGGTTCAAGCCCTCGGCGGCTATCATAGCGGCGTTGTCCGTGCAGTGCTTCTTTTCCGGCAAAACCAAGGTTATACCTGCGGAAAGGCAGGCGTCCGAAAGCGTCTTTCTTAAATAGTCGTTGGCTACAACGCCGCCGCCTGCGGTGACCGTCTGCACGCCCAGGTTAAGCGCGCACTCCACCGTCTTTTTGACGAGGGGGTCGATTGCCGCACACTGGAAGGAAGCCGCAACGTTTTCCTTCTTTACGGTCTGTCCGCGCTGTTCGGCGCCGTGCATATAGTTGATAACGGCAGTCTTTAAGCCGCTGTATGAAAAAGTCAGTCCGTCGCCGTGCTTGACGAGTGCGGAGGGAAAGTCTATGCAGTTTACGCCCCCTTCGGCAAGCTTCTGCACGCTGGGACCGCCCGGATAGGGAAGCCCCAACACCCTTGCAACCTTGTCGAAAGCTTCGCCTGCGGCGTCGTCGCAGGTGCCGCCCAGAACCTCGGCTTTAAGCACGCTCTTCGTGTGCAGAATTGCAGTGTGTCCGCCGCTTGCAAGCAAGGTGATAAAGGGCGGTTTAAGCTCCGTATCTTCGAGATATGCCGCCGCCATATGACCGCGGATATGGTCCACCGCAATGAGCGGAATGTTCATTGCGTGCGCAAACGATTTTGCAAACGACAGCCCGACTAAAAGCGCGCCCAGAAGCCCCGCGCCGTAGGTGACCGCAACCGCGTCCACGTCCTGCGGAGTTATGCCCGCCTCGTTCATTGCGCGGTAAACGACCTCGTCAACCACGTCGGTGTGGGCGCGGCTGGCGATTTCGGGAACCACTCCGCCGTAGAGCGCCTGCTCCTCCGCCGATGATATAACGCAGTCGGCAAGTATCTTGCGCCCCTTGATAATGGCGCAAGCCGTTTCGTCGCAGCTTGATTCGATGCCGAGTATTACGGCGTCGTGTTTGATTTTATAATTATTCATATCGTACATAATTCAATTTACATGCGGTAGGGCTGACCGAATCCGGGACCGAGCGCACCTTTGACGTTCTGCAAAAGGTCGTCGATAGCCTCCTCCAGCTCCGCGATTTCTTCCTGGGTGTAGTAGCCCGCTTCTTTCATTACGCTCAAAATATACGCCGCCTCGTTGAGCTTTACGGTAGCCTGCGTGGCGAGGTTGGCTTTGGAGCCGTAATCCATAACGTCGTCAAGCGAGCAAGCGTAAGCCCCCGCTTCAACGCCCGACTGAAAGAGCATATCCGCAAAAATCTTTCCCATTCTGGGGAATATCTTCAGGTTGTAAACTTTTAAAAGCTTTTTGCCGAACTCTTCGCAATCTTCCTTATACATTCCGTCCATTATCTTTTACCTCTCTGTTTATTTTCAGACCGTCTTTTTGAGATAGTCTATAATAAAGCCCTGAATATCGCCGTCCATGACCGCCTGTATGTTGGAGTTTTCGTACCCCGTGCGGTGGTCCTTTGCAAGCGTGTACGGGCAGAATACGTAGGAGCGTATCTGACTGCCCCATTCGATTTTTTTGATTTCGCCCTTGATTTCCGCGTCAGCCGCTTCCCTTTCGGCAATCTGCCTTTCGATTAGCTTTGCACGCAGATACTGGAACGCCATTTCCTTGTTCTGGAGCTGGCTCCTCTCGTTCTGGCAGGTTACCACTATGCCCGTGGGGAAGTGGGTTATTCTTATCGCGGTTTCGGTCTTGTTTACCTTTTGTCCGCCTGCGCCCGACGAACGGTAAACGTCTATTCTTATATCCTCGTCGCGTATTTCGACTTCGCCTGCGTCGTCCACCTCCGGCATAACTTCAAGCGAGGCAAAGGACGTGTGACGCCTTTTGTTGCTGTCGAAAGGCGATATGCGCACAAGCCTGTGCACGCCCTTTTCCGCCTTTAAAAAGCCGTAGGCGTTTTCGCCCTCCACGCGGAAGGAAACAGATTTAATGCCTGCCTCGTCGCCGTTTTCAAGGTCGAGCTCGGTAACCTTGAAGCCGACCTTTTCGCAATAGCGCAGATACATTCTGTAAAGCATCTGCGTCCAGTCGCAAGCTTCGGTGCCGCCCGCGCCCGAGTGCAGGTTTAACATAGCGTTGTTCGCGTCGTACTTGCCCTTTAAAAGAGCGCGTATGCGCATATCCTCTATGTCGTTTTCCGCAACCGAAATCATTTCGTCGAGTTCGGGAATAAGGCTTTCGTCGTCCGCTTCCTCTATAAGGTCGATAAACGCAAGCGCTTCCTCTATCGCCGTTTTGCCCTTTTCGTAGGCGGCTATTTTGTTTTCAATGGAAGATATTTCGCGCCCGACGGTCTTGGACTTTTCCAAGTCCTGCCAAACCTCCGGCTTTTCCTGCTCGGCTTTGAAATACGCAAGCTTTTCGTCCAAATTGTCTATATCCAGTGCGTATTTGGCTTCCGCAAGCGTTTCGGAAAGCGCTTTCAATCTTAACCTATAATCATCAGCTTTGAACATATATTAACCTTTTTTCGGTCTATGAATTTGTGTACCGGCAGGTACGAAGTTGCCCTTATCGTCCACGGGCTTGGGCGCCGCGGGAGCCGCAGGCTGCACCTGCTTTACGGGAGCGGGAGCGGGCGCAGGCGCCGGTCTGCCCTGGGGCATTGCGGGCACCCTGACGATTCTGCCCTTCAAAAGTCGGGTGATAGTCGTCGTCTGGATACGCGAAATCATTTCGTCGAACATTTCGTGTCCCTCTTCCTTGTACGCAATTACGGGGTCCTGCTGTGCGTAGCCGCGAAGTCCTATACCCTTCCTCAATTGGTCCATCGCGTCGATATGGTCTACCCAGTATCTGTCAACCGCGCGCAACAGCTCGTCGCGCTCTATCTGGTAGAAGTCGACCATGCCGTTGGTGTCC
>CAMWWA010000150.1 GCA_947177825.1 uncultured Clostridia bacterium | reverse complement strand
CAGTGCGAAGTTATCGACTCTATAACCTATAACTACGAATATACTTTAAGCCACGATTTTGTCAGCGGAAACGACTACTATTTCCCCGTTTCGGTTTCGGCTACGGTCATAACCGACGACGGCGTGAATACCTATTTCAAGGAAGATTTATATCACGACGGCAAGCTTTACGCTTCGTTCTTCCGCGTAAACGACGCCGTAACGGGTTTCAACTTCGAGCGCAACGGCGACGTTTCGGTGTTTGTCTACAATCCCGCGTTCGTGCGCGATTTGACAGACTGGAAATATCTGTCCCTGTTCTGCACATTTGCGGCAATACTCGGCTCGTCAGCCGTGTGCTATATATCATTGTTCATTAAAAGTTGGAGGGTTAAAAAATCATGCTCGACGGAAATTGCGTCTTCTGCAGAATAATCAAAGGGGAAATCCCTGCGGCGGTGGTCTACCGGGATGATAAAATGTGCGTTTTCAAGGATTTGGAGCCCAAGGCTAAGGTGCACCTTCTCGCCGTGCCCAAGTCGCACTTCAAGCTTCTTTCGGAGGCGGAGGAAGAGGACGCGGAAACTTTGAAATATATGCTTACCAAAATACCGTCAATCGCCGCGGCGAACGGCTGTGAAAACGGTTACCGCCTGATTATCAACCAGGGCGACGACGCCGGTCAGACGGTTTTCCATCTGCATATTCATATACTCGGCGGTCAGCCTCTCGGCGATTTGTAAAAGAAAAACAAAATTAAAGCCTGCGCGGAAAAATTTCCGCGCAGGCTTTTTAAATTCAATTATAATCTCAGCTCTGCTTTGCTTTAACTCCGACCTTTGCGCCTGCGGTTGCCTGGGCGGCGCCGATAAGGCGCGACTTGCCCGTAAAGAACAACGCAATGGTGCCGGGGCCTGCGTGAGCGCCCGTGCACAGGTCGTAATAGTTCATTACTATATCCTTAGCGCCAAGCGCCTTAATGCGTTCGGCAAGCTCCAAAGCCTCGTCCTCGCAGTCCGCGTGGGCGATTGCAACCGTCTGGTTTTCGGGGTCGATAACGTTTTCCTTAAAGGTTTCTATAAGCCTTGCAATGGACTTCTTTCTGCCGCGCTCGTTGCAGAAAACGGTCAGCTTGCTGTTTTCGTCGCCGTGCAGTACGGGCTTGATATTTAAGATGGTGCCTGCTATTGCAAGCGCGGTAGAAACTCTGCCGCCGCGTTTTAAATATTTAAGCGAGTCTACCGTGCATACGCCGTGGATATTGAATTTGTTGTTCTCTATCCACTGGTGGCAGGTTTCCGCGTCCTTGCCTTCGGCGGCAAGCCTCGCAGCGTACAGTGCAACCAGCCCCTCGCCAAGCGACGCGTTTGCGCTCTGCGAAACGAGGATTTTTCTTTCGGGGAACTTTTCCTTAAGCTCCTTCGCCGCTTCAACCGCCTGGTTGTACGTGCCGCTTATTCCCTCGGCAATGGTAATTATAAGCGCGTCGCGCCCAGCCTCCAGAGAGGGGGTAACCGCGGTCATAATCTTATCGGCGTTCACAAGCGTCGTCTTTGTGTCCGCGCCATCGCGCATAGCCGCGTAAAACTTCTTTGCCGTTTCGGCAAAGGGAACGCCGTCCTCATAGCAGTTTATTTCCTTGCCGTCCACAAGGCAGGTGTACGAAACAACTTTTATTTCGTGTTCCTTAATCATTTCGTCGGTAAGGTTTGCCGCAGAATCGACGAAAATATCGAAATTTCTCATTTTTGCCTCCATTAAGGTGAAAGCGGCGTGCCGTTTCACGGTTTTCGGTTAAATTTACTTACGATATTATTATAGCCAACGTAAAAGTTTTTTACAACCTTTGTCTGCGCTTTGTCGGTCTACACTTTCAAAACCAATCTAAACGGGGCGATTTCACAACTCTACCGCAAAAATTTCATACTCTACTGGCGGTAGAGTGCCCAAAATATTTGCTATTTGCGCTTTGATTGTGCTATACTTTTCGTATGACGGATTTAAAAGAGATAATCGCCGCGAATCTGACCAGATTAAGGCAACAGGCAGGGCTCACACAGCTGCAGCTTGCGGATATGTTAAACTATTCCGACAAAGCCGTATCCAAGTGGGAGCGGGGCGAATCGGTTCCCGACCTGCGCGTGCTTATTCAGCTTGCGGAAATTTACCATATAACGCTTGACGACATTGTTAAGGAGCAGCCCGAAAAAGTCGTAAAGCCCAAGCTCAACCTCGAAAAAAAGCATCTTTTAATAACCTTGCTTTCGGTGGGGCTCGTGTGGGTTGTTGCGACGGGTATATTTATGATTTTGTACTACATTTCGTCGGTGCGCTCGCAGGCGTATCTTTCGTTCGTAGTCGCGCCGTTCGTATCCGCGGTAGTGCTGGTCGTCTTTTCCTCTATTTGGGGCAGGAGGCTTACCACAACGCTGGCGGCTTCGGCGGTAATCTGGTCGATAGCGCTTATAGTTCACGTATTCGTCGCGCTGTTTGCAACGGGCGTGCCCATCTGGCCGTTCTATATAGTTGCGGTGGGCGTGCAGATTCTGGTTATAGGCTGGTTCGTGCTGCGCAAGCTTTACAAACCCAACCGCAGACACAAACTTTGAAATGGGAATTATGGAAGAGCAAATTACAGTTTCTGAAAATTCGGAAAATACCGTAAAGGTCGATTACGAAAGGGTGCTGGAACTCGCGCTGGAAATAGGCGTGGGTATTCTTTCGTGCGGCGGTTCGGTTTCGCGCGTGGAAACGGCGGTGGACAGAATCTGCCGCGCTTACGGGGCGGAGGAGGCCAACGTTGCGGCTTTCCCCTCTATGGTAATCGCCAGCGCGCGCACCGCGGACGGGCGCGAACATTCCTATATGAAAAGGGTGTATTCGACTTCGAATAACCTTGCGCGGCTGGAAAAGTTCAATCAGCTTTCGCGCGATATTTGCGCCAACAAATACCCCGTGGAGCAGGCGCTTAAAATGTGCTTTGAGGTCGTGCGTTCCAAACCGCGCAACAAGTGGGTGACCATTTGCGGCGCCGCGCTGGTTTCGGGATTATACTCGATATTTTTCGGCGGTACTATAGCCGACGTTCTGCCTGCTCTGATTGTCGCGTTCGGTATGTCGCTGTTGAACGAAGTGCTTTCCAAACGTTCGCTGAACGCCTACGCAACCACGTTTTTATTGTCCTTGGTCGGCGGCGTATTCAGCGTATCGCTGTGCAAGCTTTTAAACATAATGGGGCTTCCCTGCCAGTGCTCTTACGTCATGATAGGCACGATAATGATTCTCATTCCAGGGCTTCTGACGACAAACGCCGTGCGCGATATGTTTACGGGCGACTTGATGAGCGGCACCTTCCAGCTCTTGAACGGAATACTTCTGGCGGTCGTAATTGCGGCAGGCTACGGCGTTTCGATACTCGCGCTCAGCCCCATAGCCGACTTTGCCAAATACACGCCGTACATAGGCTGGTACAACCTGCAGGTTACGGGAACGTGGTTCAAAGCGCTTATGCTTATGATATCAGGCTC
>CAMWWA010000149.1 GCA_947177825.1 uncultured Clostridia bacterium | reverse complement strand
ACCTGCACTTTTTCGATGAGCGCAAGTATGGATTTTACGTAAATTTTCGTAGGGGTAAGCAGAACGTCGATTATTCTGCCGCCCAGTCTTTCGTCGTATTTTTCAAGCTCCTTCTTGTCCTCGCCCCAAAGCTTTCTGACAAGCGAATAGCCGTTGGAATGAATACCGCTGGACTTAATGCCTATAAGCACGTCGCCAGCCTTGATATTTTTGCCGTTGATGACCTTCTTTTTATCTACTACGCCTACGGCAAAACCGGCAATATCGTATTCGCCTGCGGCATAGAAACCGGGCATTTCGGCAGTTTCGCCGCCTATCAATGCGGAGCCACTCTGACGACAGCCCTCGGCAACGCCCGAAACAACGGTTGCAACCACTTCGGGTGAAAGTGCGCCCGTCGCAAAATAGTCGAGGAAAATCAGCGGCTTTGCACCCTGACATACGATATCGTTAACGCACATTGCAACCGCGTCGATACCTATGGTATCGTGCTTGTCCGCAATGAACGCGTATTTAAGCTTGGTGCCTACGCCGTCCGTGCCGGCAACGAGCACGGGTTCTTCCATACCCTTAGGCATAGAAAAGAAACCGCCGAACGAACCTATGTCGCCGAGCACACCTTCGGTATAAGTCGATTTGACGTGCTCGCGCATGAGCTTAACCGCCTGATAGCCTCTCTCTACGTCTACGCCGCTGTCCTTATATGAAATAGCCATTTTTTTACCTCTGTCGTATTATTTTATTCTAATTTGAGTTTGTCCGTTTCGCCCGAAAGCGGATAGGGATATTCGCCGTTGAAGCAACCGAGACAGAACTTGCGCTTTGACTTGTTGCAGCTTTTAAGCAAATCTTCGACGGACAGATATTTTACGCTGTCCGCGCCCAGACTTTCGCAAATCTGTTCTTCGTTCTTGTATGCGCCTATCAACTGCGAATAGGTCTGAATATCTATGCCCAGATGGCAGGGATGCTTTATTATCGGCGAGCAGATACGAACGTGCACTTCCTCCGCGCCGGCGTTGCGCAGCATTTTGATTATCTTGCGCATCGTAGTGCCGCGCACTATCGAGTCGTCAATCAAGATAACGCGCTTGCCCGTAACGTTGGCGCGCAGGGCGTTCATCTTTACGCTTAAACTGTTTTCACGCTGGCTCTGGTCGGGTTGAATAAAAGTCCTGCCTACGTACCTGTTCTTTGCCAGCGCTTCTACGAAGGGAATACCGCTCTCTTCCGCATAGCCGCGCGCCGCGACGTTTGCAGAATCGGGAACACCCGAAACGATGTCCGCTTCAACTCCGTAGTTTTGCGCAAGAAGTCTGCCCGCTTCCTTACGCGCGTCATACACGCTGCAACCGTCCAGAACGGAATCGTGACGGGCAAAATACACGTACTCGAATATGCACATCGCGCTCTTTCCGGGAATGTCGTCCATCATATACGAATGAAGTCCGTCGCTGTCTATTACGACGATTTCGCCAGGCTCCACGTCGCGCAGAAAATTTGCCGAAACAGCGTCGAGCGCGCACGTTTCGCTTGCCACTATATAGTCGTCCACTATCGTGCCGATACACAAGGGGCGTATTCCGTAAGGGTCGCGCACGGCGATAAGCTTGTCAGTCGTCATTATGACGAGTGCGTACGAGCCGCAGAATCTGGGGCATGCGCGCTTTACGCCCGTCAGCAGGTCGCCGTCCGAAAGGCTGTTTATCATAATAGCCATTACTTCGGAATCGATAGTCGTCTGGAACACCGCATTGGAGGCAATCAGTTCGTCGCGCAGCTGCTTGGTATTGGTTAAATTTCCGTTATGGGCAAGCGCCATTTTGCCGCATTTGCCCGTAAAGACCACGGGCTGCGCGTTAAGTAACTGGCTTGCGCCCGTCGTCGAATAACGCACGTGACCTATGGCGATATCGCCTTCGGGAAGAGTATCAAGCTTACCGCCCAAAAACACCTCGGGCACCAGCCCCATTCCCTTATAGTAGCTAATTTTATCCGCGTAGGAAACGGCGATACCCGCGCTTTCCTGTCCGCGGTGCTGCAATGCGTAGAGTCCGTAATAAACGGTGTGCGCCACGTTGCGGTTTTCCTGCGAATAGACGCCGAACACACCGCACTCTTCGTGAAATTCGTCCAAATAACTTTCTTTCATACGGTTCACCCGAAAAAAAGAATTACTCCTTGCCCGTCCAGCAGTAAGTGCAAAGTTTGCAGGGCTCTATCCCTATTGCCTCGATAAGCCCCTCGATTGACTGGAATTCCAGACTTTCGAACTGGAACTTATCGCAGATAGCCTTGCGCATAGCCTTGCCGCGCTCGGTGTTTCCGTCACTGTATTCGTCCATATGCTTAGCCGCTTCGTCGCCTTCGAGCTCCGCCATCGTGCGGCGCGTAATCAAATCCATATCGCCCGACGAACGCGAGAAATTAAGGTATTTGCAACCGTACATTATGGGCGGACAAGCCGAGCGCATATGCACCGCCTTGGCGCCGTGCGAATAGAGGAAATCCACCGTCTCCTTCAACTGCGTGCCGCGGACTATGGAATCGTCTACGAGCAACAGTCTTTTCCCTTCGATAAATTCGTGAACGGGAATAAGCTTCATTTTCGCAACCTTGTTGCGCTCCTTCTGGTTGACGGGCATAAAGCTGCGCGACCACGTGGGCGTATATTTTATGTAAGGACGCGCAAAGGGAACTCTGCACGCGTTTGCATAGCCTATTGCGTGGGGCGTACCCGAATCGGGAACACCGCCTACGTAATCTATTTCGTGCATGTCGTGCGTCTTTTCGTCGCTCTTTGCAAAAATTTCGCCGTTCTTGCAACGCATCATTTCTACGTTCACGCCCTCGTAACTGGAAGTCGGATAGCCGTAGTACGACCAAAGGAACGCGCATATGCGCATCTTTTCACCCGGAGGCGCAAGCTGCGTTATGCCGTCCGCAGAAATTTCCACTATCTCACCGGGACCGAGCTCGCGCTCGTCCGTATAGCCGAGTTTTCTGTACGCAAAGCTTTCGAACGACGCGCAGTAACCGTCGGCGCATTTGCCGAGATGTATGGGAAGTCTGCCTACCTTATCCCTTGCGGCGATAAGCGTGCCCTTGTCGGTAAGCAAAAGTATGGAAGCCGTGCCCTCCACCTGCTCCTGCGCGTAGCGTATGCCTTCCACGTAGCTGTCCTTGCTGTTGATAAGCGCGGCGACGAGCTCGTTGGTGTTGACCTTGCTGCCCGTCATGGCGTCGAAATATCCGCCGTTTTTGAGCACGTCCTGTATAAGCTTATCCGCGTTGTTTATAACGCCTATCGTGCAGATTGCGTACGTTCCCACCTTGGAAACCATTAAAAGGGGCTGAGGGTCGGTATCGCTTATGCAACCTATTGCGGCGTTACCCGTCATCTCGTTTACAACCTTTTCGAATTTGGTTCTGAAAGGTGCGTTTTCTATATTGTGAATTTCGCGCTGCAAACCGACAGCCTTATCGTAAGCCGCCATACCTCCGCGCTTGGTGCCCAGGTGCGAATGATAGTCGGTGCCGATAAACACGTCGAATACGGCGCTGCTCTTTTTAACCGA
>CAMWWA010000148.1 GCA_947177825.1 uncultured Clostridia bacterium | reverse complement strand
TCACCGAATATTGCGTGCAGAAGAGCTTCGGCGACTACGCGCTTGTCAAGGTCACGCTGCACACGGGCAAAACCCACCAGATACGCGCGCACCTTTCTTCAATCGGCTGTCCCGTGCTGGGCGACGGCAAGTACGGCAACGCCGCGCTCAACAAAAAATATAAAGCCGCGCGCCAGATTCTGGTCGCTAAAAGCCTGACTTTTCATCTGACGGGCGACCTTGCATATCTCAACGACAAGCAGTTCACAAGCAACTTTTTCCCGACTCTTCCCAAGGTCAAAAATAATTAAACGCAAAGCGTATCCGCCGCGGATACGCTTTTTTTTGCGCACCTTTGTAAATCGTTTGACATGCGGCGGCAAAGTCGTTTATAATCTATCTTGTTGACAAATCAACAAGTTGGTGGATATATGAAAAAAATCGTTTACCTTTTAAACCTTGCGCTTCTGGCGGCAATAGTAGCGCTGGACGTTGTAATGATACTCAGTCCTACGGTAGTGCTCAAAAGCACGGCAAGCGCCTGCTTCCTGCTGGTCGCAATAATCAATTTTGCGTATTCGGTCAGGTCGGGCGCAAAAAAGACGTTTCCCGCGCTCATGCTTACGGGCTGTCTGTTCGCAATGGCGGGGGACGTCGTCAACTATTATCCGGGCGATTTGTACTTCATAACGGGCACGGCGCTGTTTGCCGTTGCGCACGTCTTTTACGTTGCGGCGTATTTCACGCTGTACGGTTTTCATCCCGTTGACCTTATAGCCGCGCTCGGCGTGTTCGTGCCCTCGGTGCTTATAATAACGCTCGCGCCCGTGTTCGATTTCGGCGGAATACTTATGGAGGCGGTGTGCATATGCTACGCGCTCATACTTTCGCTTATGGTCGGCAAGGCCCTTTCCAATCTCAGAAAAAGAACGGCATTAAGCGCCGTAATCGCCGCAGGCAGCATACTTTTCTTCATTTCGGACTTTATGCTGCTTATAAATATGTTCGGCACGGTGCACAAAGTGCCGCGCATACTCTGCCTTGCAACTTACTATCCCGCGCAGTTCATTCTTGCGTTCTCGCTCATCCTGTTTGCGGAGCGCGGCATGAATATTTTCAAAGCGGCGTATTGCAGAGTTTTTCAGACGGTGCTAAAAATCGCGCTGCCCCTTCTGCCCTATAAGGACCCGAAAATTATCGAAAGAGTGGGGGATATACCGCAGGTATTAAAGCAAAACGCCAAGAGCCGTCCGCTGGTCGTTACGGATAAAACCATACGCGGACTGGGACTTACGCGCGCCCTCGAGGAGGCGCTTTCGGCGGCTGACCTCGACTGTACGGTGTATGACGGCGTTGTCGCAAACCCCACAACGGACAACGTTGACGAGGCGTTGAAGCTGTATAAGGATAACGCCTGCGACTGTCTTATCGCGTTCGGCGGCGGCTCTCCTATAGACTGCGCAAAGGGCGTAGGCGCGCTGATAGCACGCCCCGAAAAGACGCTCGGCAAACTCAAAGGAATACTCAAAGTCGGCAAAAAAATTCCGCTTCTCGTGGCCATTCCCACGACGGCAGGCACGGGCAGCGAAACCACGCTTGCGGCGGTAATAGTCGATTCAGTAACCCGTCACAAGTACGCAATAAACGACTTTCCGCTCATTCCCGCATACGCGGTGCTTGACGAGGAGGTAACGGCAACTCTGCCCAAGCACGTCATTTCAACGACGGGTATGGACGCCTTAACCCACGCGGTGGAGGCGTATATAGGCAGGGGCGGAAACAAGTCCACGCGCACCGACGCTCTGGAGGCGGTAAAGCTGGTGTTCGAAAACCTGCAGGCTTCGTACGGCGGCGACAGGGCGGCGGCAAAGCAAATGCTCATTGCTTCCCACAAGGCAGGCAGGGCGTTTTCCAAGGCGTACGTCGGCTACGTTCACGCGCTCGCCCATTCGCTGGGCGGCAAATACAATATTCCGCACGGGCTGGCAAACGCCGTTATTCTGCCGACCGTGTTGCGCGAATACGGAAAGGCGGTCCGCAAAAAACTGTGGAAGATAGCCGTGTACTGCGGACTGGTCGAAAAGACCGCACCGTACGCTCAGGGCGCGGAGGCGGTCATATGCAAAATCGAGGAAATGAACCGCGGCTTCGGCATAGGTACGACCTTTGCGCAAATCCGCCGCGGCGATATATACGAGCTTGCGACTTACGCCTACAAGGAGGCAAATCCCCTGTATCCCGTGCCCGTGCTGTGGGATAAAAACAAGCTTATGGAGCTGTATGAAAAGCTGCGCGGCGAAAACGCAGACGAGCAGGATATACCCACCATAATAAACAACCAGCGCGCATATTTTGCAAGCGGCGCAACGCTGGATATTAAGCACCGTATGCGCAGATTGAAGGCGTTATATGCCGCAATCAAAGCCAATCTGCCCGCACTGCACGAGGGGCTGAAAGCCGACCTGGGCAAGAGCGCAACCGAAAGCTATATGTGCGAAACGGGGCTGGCTATGAGCGAGCTTTCGTATATGATAAAGCACCTCAAAAAATTTGCAAGGGCAAAAAAGGTGGTAACGCCGCTCGCGCAAATGCCTTCCAAGAGCTACCGCCTGCCGTCGCCCTACGGCACGGTGCTGGTCATGAATCCCTGGAACTATCCGTTCCTGCTTTCAATCGACCCGCTCATCGACGCAATTGCGGCTGGCAACACGGTAGTGTTAAAGCTCAGCGCGTACTCGCCCAACGTCAACAGGGCGATTAAAGAGGTTATCGACTGCGTATTCCCTCCCGAATACGTAACCGTGCTGTTCGGCGGCTCGCAGGTCAACACCGCGCTTATGAAGGAAAAGTTTGACTACGTATTCTTTACCGGCAGCAAGAGGGTGGGCACGCTCGTGTACGAAAGCGCGGCGCAAAATCTCACGCCCGTCACGTTGGAGCTGGGCGGCAAGAGCCCCTGCATAGTCGACGAAACGGCGAACATCAAGCTTGCGGCAAAGCGCATCGTATGGGGCAAGTTTTTAAATCTCGGTCAGACCTGCGTCGCGCCCGACTATATTTATTGCGCCAAGAGCGTGCACGATAAACTGATAGCCGAAATCAAAAAGCAGATTACGGCGCAGTTCGGCGAAAGTCCGCTGGACAATCCCGCTTACGGCAAGATAATAAACGAAAAGCATTTCAACCGCATTTGCGCGCTCATAGATAAAGACAAAGTCGTTCACGGCGGAAAGATAAACGCGGAAAAACTTAAAATAGAGCCCACCGTACTCGACGGCGTAACGCCCGAGGACGCGGTTATGCAGGAGGAAATTTTCGGACCAGTCCTTCCCGTGCTCACGTACGGGGAAGAGGGGGAAGCGGTAAGGTATATAACGCAGAACGACGCGCCGCTTGCGTTCTATATTTTCTCGTCGGATAAAAAGAGGATAAAGCGGCTGACGACCCGCTTGGGCTTCGGCGGCGGCTGTGTAAACGACGTGGTTATTCATCTTGCCACCTCGAATATGCCCTTCGGCGGCTTTAAGGAGAGCGGTATGGGTAGCTATCACGGCAAGGTCGGCTTCGATACGTTCACGCACTATAAGAGCATAGTCGACAAAAAGACCTTCATTGATTTGCCCATGCGCTATCAGCC
>CAMWWA010000147.1 GCA_947177825.1 uncultured Clostridia bacterium | reverse complement strand
CGCCAGCGTTCATCCTGAGCCAGAATCAAACTCTTAAGTTTAATTTGTATAAAACACAAACTTTTTCAAGTCCGTGGCTCTATCTCGACTATTTAAGTCATTTATCTTTGCTGACTTTGCTTTGTGGTACTAATGTACTTCAAAGTTATTGACAGAAACTTTCTTATCAATTCGATAATAAAAATCGTTTCCTTCTATTCAATTTTTAAACTGCGTTACCGAACTTCCGTCCGGTGCTCGTTTGCGAGAGCTTTTCTATAGTAACATAACCGTTATTATAATGTCAAGCGTTTTAAAAAACTTTTTTGTAAAATTTTTAAATATTTTTACGTAAAAGTTCTATCTCGCGACAGCTCATATAAAATATCATATCATATAAAACCTGTCAAGCATTTTTTTGAAAGTTTTTTCGCATATTTTGTAAAACGATAGATTGTATAATTTTTTGTTAAATATTCACACCGCCTCACGTGCGCAACTCTTCCTTTTCCCTTTTCCTTATATTATATATAGTAGAATTTTGTCGAACCTTGGCGCTTTATGCGGTCGGGCTTTAACCGTGCCTTTCCTGTTTTTATACCGTATTACTTGCAAAAGTATATTCAAATAATTATAATAAATATCGAAAGAGGAAAAAATTTATGATAAAAAAACTTCTTGCGGCGCTAATTGCGGCTTCCGCGACAATTGCGGGCGCCTCTATTTTGTCCGCCTGTTATTATACAGAACCGGAACACACGCTTCCGCACGAGCATACGACCGTTTACGTTGAAGAAGTGCCGCCCACCTGCACTGCCGAAGGAAGTATAGCGCACTGGCAGTGCACCGAATGCGGATTGAAATTTTCCGATGAGTACGCCGAAAAGCAAATTCTGAGAGTATCCGTAAAACCGGCACCGCACGATTACGATAACGGAAAATGCAATAATTGCGGCGCAACCCATCTCGAATACGCCGAAGACCGCAACCCCTACTACGTTACCGGTCTTTTCAATTCTACGGCAGCCTATTCAATAACCGAATTAATCATCCCCGCATACGAGGACGGTGAGCCGGTATGCGGTATTGACAAAGAAGCTTTTATAGACCGCAAAAGTCTGACAAGCGTAAAATTCCCCGACACGATTACCAATATCAACGAAAGCGCATTCGAGGGTTGCACTAATCTGACGGATATAATTTTGCCCGAAAGCATTAAGTTTATTCGGAGCAGAGCGTTTTACAATTGCAGCAGCTTGAAAAGCATAGCCATTCCCGAAGGGGTTAAATACGTAGAGCAGTGGACTTTTTCGGGTTGCGGCAGTCTGGCTGAAGTAACCCTTCCGAAAGGCGTTACGTTCATTCTGCGCAGCGCATTCGAAGATTGCACCTCACTGACAAGCATAAATATTCCCGACAGCGTGACGGTTATCGGAAGTTGCGCGTTCAGCGGTTGCACTTCGTTACAGCAAATCGTACTTCCCTACGGAGTTACCGACATTGGAAAGTCCGTTTTTGAAAATTGCACTTCGTTATCGGATATAGTGCTTTCCGACAGTATTGCAAACATAGACGACTTCGCGTTCAAAAATTGCGGCGCTCTGGAAAGCATTACTCTCCCTAAGAATCTGCAAATTATTAAATACGGAACGTTCGACGGATGCGACAAACTTAAAACCGTGACTATTCGGGACAACGTGGGTTTTATTCAAGACGAGGCATTCCTCGGGTGCAGTTCTTTAACGGAATTAATTATTCCCGTAAACGTTAAGTACATTGGCGACAGCGTATTCGAAAATTGCACCTCGCTTACGAGCATCAGCATTCCCGACAGTCTGACGACTATTAGCGACAGCGCGTTTCGCAAATGCACTTCGCTTAATTACAACGAATACGACAACGCAATATATCTCGGAAACGCCTACAACCCTTGCGTCATACTGATTAAAGCAAAAAATGAATATATACCGTCTTGCATTATAAACACTAAAACCAAAATAATATTCGACGACGCATTTCGCAACTGCATTTTACTCAAAAATCTCACCATCCCCGACGAGGTGGTCAGCATTGACGACAGCGCTTTCGAATTATGTTCTTCGCTTGAATACATACATGTCAGCGCGTGGAATAAAACCTATAAAAGCGTGGACAATTGTCTGCTGACAAAAGACGGCAAAAAGTTGATTTTAGGCTGTAAAAACAGCGTGATACCACAAGGCGTGACGAGCATTGAAAACGGTGCGTTCTACGGCTGCGCCTCGCTTACAAGCATTGATATTCCCGACAGTGTTACAAATATAGGTTGGAATGCGTTCAGCGGTTGCTCATCGCTGACCGACGTTACTATCCCCTACGGCGTAACGACGATAGGCTGGTATGCGTTCAGCGCCTGCAAATCGCTTACGGATATTACTATCCCCGACAGCGTGACGAGCATCGGTGAAATGGCGTTCTGGGGTTGCACCTCGCTTAAAAGCATAACCGTTCCCGGCAGTGTGGATACTATCAGCCGAGGCGCGTTCCGCGGCTGCACTTCACTTGAAAGCGTAACCCTTTGCGACGGCGTTACGCGTATTATAGAGAGTGCGTTCGACGGTTGCACCTCGCTTAAAAGCATAACGATTCCCGAAAGCGTAAAGCGCATAAACGAACGCGTGTTCAAAGATTGCACCTCACTGGAAAGCATCGTCATTCCCGAAAGCGTTACTTATTTAGGTTGGGACGTGTTCGAGCGTTGCTATTCACTCACGGTTTACTGTCAAGCGGAAAGTAAGCCTGACGATTGGTCGGATTTATGGGACCGTTTGAGTATATCGAATTCAAGATGTACGGTCGTATGGGGATATAAAGATTAAAACGCTTGCCAAACGGCGCGAAAGTATATATTATATATAATATGTATAAGATTTTGCGGATTATTTGCTGCGTGATTTGCGCGTTGATACTGGCAGCGTGCGTATTCCTGTTCGTTTACCTGGGCACGTTCTGGGGCTTGATTTCCCTGCTGTGCGCGGCGATTTTCTTTGCGCTTACCCTGCTCTTTAAGGGCTTGCAGGAGGATTACGACAAGAAGCACCCGCATAACGACCCCGCCGAGCCGACGGTGACCACGATGACCGAAACGCCCGAGGATAATGAAAACACGGACGACAAAACGGAATAATGAAAAACACGAAGCGCCGCGCGACTTAAAGTCGCACGGCGCTTTTTTCATATTTAAAATCACAAAATGTTTTCTATAAAATCTTCGGGGTCGAACAATTCCAAATCGTCGATTTTTTCGCCCACACCGGCAAATATAACGGGAATTTCCAGCTCGCCGCACAATGAAATGACGAAGCCGCCCTTTGCCGAACCGTCCAGCTTGGTAAGCACTATACCGTCCAGCTCCACCGCGCCGTCGAACACCTCCGCCTGGTTATAGGCGTTGTTGCCCGTTGTCGCGTCCAGAACGAGCAGCTTATAGAAATTGGCGGCGGGGTATTCCCTTGTCACCACGCGCGACATCTTTTTAAGCTCTTCCATCAGATTCGCCTTGACGTGCAGTCTGCCGGCGGTGTCTATGATAACGACGTCGGTGCCCCTAGCCTTTGCAGACGAAAGCGCGTCGAAAACCACTGCCGAGGGGTCGGAGCC
>CAMWWA010000146.1 GCA_947177825.1 uncultured Clostridia bacterium | reverse complement strand
GGCTGCGCCGCGTAGACGTGACCGTTTTCAACCAGCGGACGCATATAGCGGAAGAAGAACGTCAAAAGCAGTATTCTTATGTGAGAGCCGTCGACGTCGGCATCGGTCATTATTATGATGCGGTCGTATCTCAACTTGCTTTCGTCGAAATTTTCCTGTATGCCGCAGCCGAACGCGGTTATCATTGCCTTGATTTCTTCGTTTTCAAGTACGCGGTTGATGCGCACCTTTTCTACGTTAAGGATTTTACCCCTGAGCGGCAGAATTGCCTGGAAGCGCCTGTCGCGCCCCTGCTTTGCCGTGCCGCCTGCCGAGTCGCCCTCGACGATATAAATTTCGCACAGCTCCGAGCGCTTGTCCGAACAGTCGGCAAGCTTGCCGGGAAGCTTGGTCGATTCCAGAACGCCCTTACGCCTCGTCTCCTCTCTTGCAAGCCTTGCCGCGTCGCGCGCACGCTGGGCGGTTATACAACGCAAAACGAGCTCTCTCGTTTCTGCGGGGTGTTCTTCGAGGTAAGTACCGAATTTATCTACGACCGCCTTCTGAACGAAGCCGCGCACGTAGGTCGAGCACAGCTTGCTCTTGGTCTGGCTTTCGTACTGCGCGTCTGCAATCTTGACCGAAACGACGGCGGTTATACCCTCGCGCACGTCGTCGCCCGAAAGCTTGTCGTTATCCTTTAAGATATTCATTCTGCGGCCTGCGTCGTTTATGACCTTGGTCAGCGCCGCCTTGAAGCCGTCCAGATGGGTGCCGCCGTCGGGCTGGCGGATATTGTTGGAGAAGGGGAAAATCTGCTCCGTATAGCCGTCGTTATACTGAATTGCGACTTCCAGGAATTTATCGTCGCCCTCGCTCTCCTCGAAATAAACGGGCTGCGCGAAGAGCACGTTTTTGCCCTCGTTTATGTCCTGTATGAAGTGAACTACGCCGCCCTCGTAACAGAAGGTGTCCGTACGCACCTTTTCGCCGCGGTAATCGGCAAGCGTGAGCGTAAGCCCCTTGTTGAGGTAGGAAAGCTCTCTAAGAAGCGTTCTCAGCGTTTCGTAGTTGAAATCGATGGTTTCGAACATCGTGGGGTCGGGATGGAAACAGATTGACGTGCCCGTTGCGTCGGTATCCTCGACAATCTTCAAAGGTTCCTCGGGAACGCCCTCGTGATAGACCTGACGGAATTTGTGTCCGCGCTGGCATACCTCTGCGATAAGAGTATCGGAGAGCGCGTTTACGCACGAAACGCCGACACCGTGCAGTCCGGACGAAATTTTATAGCCGCCCGCCTTGTTGCCGCCGCCGAACTTTCCGCCGGCGTTGAGGTTGGTGAGCGCGAGCTCTACGCCCGAAATGCCCTCCTCCTTATTGATACCCGTGGGAATACCTCTGCCGTTGTCCTTGACCGTGCAATAGCCTTCGGCGGAGATGGTAACTTCAATCTTGTCGCAGTAGCCTGCAAGCGCCTCGTCTATAGAGTTGTCGATGACCTCTCTGACAAGACAGTGCAGACCCTTTTCGTCGGTAGGTCCGATGTACATTCCGGGGTGCTCTCTTACAGGCTCCAACCCCTTCAACGCTTTCAAGCTGTTTGCATCGTAATCGGAGCGCACTTTTTCGGGCATATTTTCACCTCTCATAAATGATTTTTTCAAGCGCCTTTTTCAAGCATTTTTGTAAAGGCGTTTATATTTATTTTATTATACCATATTATTAGAAATAAGGCAAATGTTTTAACAAAATTTAACGCTTTTTTGTGCATGCAAACGCATTAAAAAACGGATAATTGCGCAAGCTGATTTTATGAGCGGCTGCAATGATTTTAAGGGCGGAAAAAACTGGACCGAGGGCGAGATTTACGAGTGCGAATCGTGCGGAAACCACGTGTGCAAGCTGTGCGCTTTAAGCTGGCGCGGAGTGTGCCCGAACTGCTTCGGAAGGTTATGGAGAATAAGTTAAAAGCCGACGCTTGAAGCGTCGGCTTTTACGTTATTTGCTTTTACTTTTCTTTTTCTTCTTTTCTGGTTTTTCTTCCTGTTTATCGGGAACGACATCTTCGGGTTGAGATTGTTGAGGTTGCTCTTCCGCGGCTTCTACTGGCTGTTCAGGCTGTTCTTCCGCAGGTTGTTCGGAGGGCTGTTCTTCCGCCTCTTTCTTTACCTCTTCATTTTTACCTTCCAGAGCGTTCTGCAAATTGGCTTGGGGAATTTCGAAAACCTCGTCGGTAATCTCGTCGTCCTCCATCTCCTCCTCGACCTTGCGCCTTACGGCTGCCTCCTCGCCGTATTCGTCGGGGAGATACTGAATCAAATCCTTATAGCGCAGGAAATACTTATACGCCGTGCTGTCGTCGCCCTTTGCAAGATAATATTCGTATCTGAGCTGGGTTAAAATGATAAAATTCAAGTCGTCCTCGGGCAGCTGCGGAACGTCCAGAAGCAGGCTTTCGTCAACCTCTTTGAGCAGCATACCGCCGTTTACGAGCCCCTGAATTTTCAATATCCTGAACATAACGCGCGACGAATCGTCGTTTTTTATTGCTTCCCATATAACAAGACCGTCGGTTTTACCGCTGCGGTATTCTAACGGCACAATATTGATTATAAACGAATAGAGCGCGTACGGAAGCCCTATACACAGAATGGGCGGCACCGTCGGAACGAGAATTGCAATTAAGCCGAGCGCCATTATAAGCGCGTCGAAAAACAAGCCCGCGCCCGCGGTGAGCAGAAAGCGCAGCTTTAAGCACTTTACACCCTTGGGATACACCTCTACCGAGGAGCTCTTGAATATGCGGATTTTTGGCGCCTTGACTCCCATCGAACAAAACGCGCCTATCATAAAGTGCGCACACTCGTGTACGAGCTCGTCAAGGAATGCGCCGATAAATACAAGTATTATATAGATAGGAATACTTGCGTACAGCTCGGGAACTTCTTCGCCGACCTTGACCTGCGTGCAGAACACGTAGCCGCCCCACGCGGCAATAGCAACCGCGCACAACGCCGCGACTACCGTAATTATTGTCGAGAGCTTTCTCTTCATTTATTTTCCCCTTTGTCAGATTGCGTGCACAAAATTACTTTGTGATTATGTCAATATATTCGTCGTAGGTGACGTTTTTATCGAACTGCTTGGTGCCGTTTATTTCGATTATGCGGTTTGCAACCGTGTTCATAAGCTCCTGGTCGTGCGAGGTGAACAGCATACAGCCCTTGAAATTTTTCATACCGTTGTTGAGCGCGGTTATGGATTCCAGGTCGAGGTGGTTGGTCGGCTCGTCCAGAATGAGGAAGTTGCCGCCCTCGAGCATCATTTTGGCAAGCATACACCTAACCTTTTCGCCGCCAGAAAGCACCTTTGCCTGCTTTAACGCCTCCTCGCCAGAGAACAGCATTCTGCCCAGCCAGCCGCGGAGATACTCCTCGTAGTGGTCGGATGAAAACTGGGAAAGCCATTCCACAAGGTTGAGCTCGCACCCCTGGAAAAATTCGTTGTTGTTTTCGGGGAAGTACGAGGTTGAAATGGTCTTGCCCCAGCGCACCGTGCCCGAGTCGGGCTGCGCCTTACCCGTTAAAACGTCGTAAAGCATCGAAATGGTCGTCGACTTGTCGCTGACTATGCCTATCTTGTCGTCCC
>CAMWWA010000145.1 GCA_947177825.1 uncultured Clostridia bacterium | reverse complement strand
GACGAGAACAGCTTATCAATTACGTCGGTTGCCGAGTTGCCGCACGGGAACTGCTGGGCAATGAGCTCGGAAGCCTTACCCTCGCACGCGGCGACGCGTAAAGTCAGCCCCGTATATTCGTTGCGGTAAAAGTAATCCAGAAGCTCGGTCAAATCCCTTTCAAAGCAGCTTTCGCCCAGCACTATCAGCTTGCAAAATACCATCTTGGGATAGAAGCCCGTCTTTACGTTGACTTCATTTAACGCCGCGGCAACCGTAACGCCCTTGCCCGTCACCACGTTGAACTTGGTGTTTTCGCCGTTTTCGGCAGGCTGGGGCACGGCGAGCTGCGCGGTGAGCACGACGTCGTCCTCCTCGATATCCAGCGCCACGCCGATTACGACAGAGGTCTTTCTTAAATCAAGCAAGCCGAAATCGTTAGTGAAGAAAAGAAAGGCGAGCGCGGCGAAAATTAAAAGATATACCACGCTTAACGCGTATTTCAAACGGGGTCTTTTCATTTCCTCGACCTCCTTCTAAGCGCCCAGGCGAGCACTGGTATGAGATAGGCGAACAACACCGCCGGTATCCACATCCAGTCGCCCGCAATCTTTTGCAGAATAGTGTAATTATTGTTTGCAAGAAAGGTTATGGCAACGAGCACCGCGTTGACGCACAGCGAGTACACGATACGCCAGTTTTTATTGAAGGTCAGGCATAGACAGTGCACGCACGCCTGCACGTTCAGCACTATCGCAAACAGCACCACGAGGTCGAACGCGTACACGACGAATAAATCCACCCTGCCGACAAAGCCGATTATGGGGAAGAACACCGAGATGTTGTTGACCAGGAAGGAGCGCGTGGACGTGAGCGGACCGTACAGCGCGTAGAACGAAGCCATAAGCGCGATGACCGCAAGTCCGCCCGCGGCGTACGATATCGTCAGCTTTGCCGCGTCCCCCTTCTTATATTTGAAGTGCCCCATAAACATCAACAGAAACGCGCTTTCCGAAAAGCGGAAGAGCGATGCAAGGCTGAGCCCCGCAACCTTTAAAACGGGCTGTCTCATAATGGGCAAAAGGTTGGTGAAATCCCCCTCCGTAACCGACATTATAAGGAAGCACGCAACGGTTATTATGAACACGGGGAAGCATATATCCGCGCACCTGCCGACGTTGGTGAACGACTTTACGCCGGCGTATACCGAAAAGATAAAGAACGGCATAAACACGATAAGCGACGGTATCGTATCGTAAAAAGCGTCGTGCACTAAAAGCTGCTGTTCGTTCATTGGCACAACGGCGGAAGCAAGGAAATACAGTGCGAAGAACGCGTATATTATTCTTGCCGCAATAGTGCCGAAAGTGTTTTGCAGAAGCTCGAAAAAGGATTTATCCGTGCGCGAGCTTAAAAACGATACCGACCATATAATTATAGTCTGCAGCACCAGGTTGAACAGCGCGGAAAATATGAGCGCGTTGCCCACCGCGCTTGCGGCGTTTGTGGGATATAAAAGCAGTTTTGTCGCCGCGTTGTACGCGACCAGAATAAAGCAGATTTGCCTTACCGAAATTTTGTCCTTCATTTCTTTGACTTGAACCTCACTTGGTTTTGAGTTTTTAAGACGCGCGGACGCTTGTCAAGCGTGTACAGATTCGACTTGTAAAGGCTGTCGCGCATATCCCCGATAATGAGTGGCGCGTAGGGTGCGAGCAGTGGCACGCCGTAGTCCTGCTCGGTGACCAGATAGCACATTATAAACGCTATACACAGCACTATACCGAAGGTTCCGACCGAGCCCGCTATTATCAAAAACAGCAGTCTGAGCGTCGTGGAAGTTTCCACCAAATCGGGCACGGTGTACAGGCATATCGCCGAGAACGCGATTATGATTACCGCAGGCGTGGAGATTATTCCCGCCTTTACCGCCGTGTCGCCCAGCACCAGCGCACCCACTACCGACAGCGCCAGACCGACGTACTTTGGCATTCGTATGGAAGCTTCGTTTAGCACCTCCAGCACGAACAGCGTAAAGAATATTTCGACGCTTGGCGACAGCGGTATGCCCGCAACCGAGCTTGCGATTTTGAATAAAAGCTGCGCCGGAATAAGCTCTATTTTAAACAGCTGTGCGCACACGTAAATCGCGGGCAGCATTATGCCGAGTATTACCGCAGTAAGCCTTAAAACGCGCAATATCGTCGAACGGTAGCTGACCGCGTAATAGTCCTCCGCCGTCTGAAAATCTTCCACCAGCATATACGGCACGGTGAGCGCTATGGGCGAGCCGTCGACGATAATTCCCACCCTGCCCTCGCACATCTTCGCGCAGAAAATGTCGGGCTTTTCGCACGTGGCGTTGCGCTTGAAAAGCGACTTGGGGCGTTCCGAAATAAAGCCCGCAACGTAGGACGAATCGGGTATAATATCGATTTCGTTGGCTAATATCTGCTTTTCAATCTTTTCGGGCAGTCCCTTGGGGCAAATTCCGTCCAGATAGCAGATTGCAACCGCGGTCTGGCTTTCGTCGCCTACAGATATGGTTTTAACCTGAAACTTGTCGCTCTTCACGCGCTTTCTCACAAGTCCCAAATTGACCTTGATATCCTCCGTGAAGCCCTCTCTCGGTCCCTTTACCGTGACCTGCGTGGGAGGCTCCGCAACCGCGCGCCCGGGGGGATTTTTTACCCCTATTATATAAAAGCTCTTTTCTCCGTCTATAAATAAAACGGCGTTTCCGTCCGAGATATTCTTGATGGCGTCCGCCTTGTTCTTGCCGTCCTTGACGTCGGGCGAAGCGAGAAGCTTCTTTATCTCCTCCGCCGTCGCGTCCTTGTCGGCGGCGCGCAGGGGCTTTATAACGAGCTCGCCAATCATATTTTTGTCGACTATTCCGTCGGCGTAAATGCAGGCGAACTTCTTGCCCGAAAACGCGTCGAACTCGAAAACCAGAATATCTTCCGAGGGGAGTTTTTTCTTTATCTCCTCTATTCTTTCATTAAGTGCATAATTCATACCGAAAATATTTTTTGCAATAATTTGATAAAAATACTTGACAGTGCATACTATGTTATGTATAGTATTAGACGAAGCGAGGTATTGAAGCGTGGACGCACAGATTAAAAAAGGAGTGCTTGACGCCTGCGTATTGTACGCGATAAGCAAGGGCGAAAGTTACGGATACAAGATAATAACGGATTTGCAGGGCGTAATAGAAATATCCGAAAGCACGCTGTACCCCATTTTGAAGCGGCTTGAAGCGAACGGCGCCGTTACGACCAGAACGCAGGAATTTAACGGCAGGCTGAGGCGATATTACAAAATCACCCCCGTAGGACTTGAAAAACTCAATGAAAGCAAAAGGGATTTTGAGGCGATAAACGCAATATATCTCAAAATTTTCGGTGGAAAGAGATGACTTATATTAAATGGAAGGACGAAGTTGAAAGCTATCTTGTGGGTATGCCGCAGGACGAAAAGCAAAAACTTTTTTCATACTTTTCGGAAATGTACGCCGACAAGCGCGACGCAGGAATAAGCGAGGAGCAGATTATTGAAGAGTTCGGCGCACCCTACGACGTTGCCAAGCGCATTTTAGAAGGCGGCAAGGACGGCGACAGGAACGAACACGCGGCAAAGGTTTCGGGCGGCGGAAATTATAACTACAATTATTATAATTACAACTACGGCGGCG
>CAMWWA010000144.1 GCA_947177825.1 uncultured Clostridia bacterium | reverse complement strand
TATTCTGTGTCGCACTATGTGTCGGCGCAGTTTTTTCATTTTTAAAAACGGATAATAAGGTGACCGCAAGCGCGGCAACCAAAGCCACGGGCGCATATCTCGATATAGGCGGTACGGGACAAATTCTCAACGCCTTCGAAGGCGGTCAAAAGGAATTCATCTACTTCGGCGCAAACGACAATTTGTCGATTGTCGGCAATAACCGCAAGGGTGCGGTAAGGTGGCGCGTGCTTTCTAAGTCCGATTCTAAGTACAGCAACGGCAAAATGCTTCTTTGGGCGGACTATATGGTGGGCAAGGCTACGTACAACGTGTATCACGATAACCCCTATTACGCGTTCTGGGGCACCAGCAGAATGCGCACGTTGCTTAACGGCGGCTCTTATTACTTGTCCACGGGCGTAACCACTAACAAGGCAGTCCCCAAGACAACTAAACAAATTTTGCAGAAAGACTCCTATTACGGTTACATGTTCAATTCTACAGAAATGAGCGCGATAGTGCAGTCAATAAACTATGACACTGACGACTGTGGTTTTAACACAAGTACACAGATTCATATGAAGAACGGCATTACGGATAGCAACCTTGGCGTAAACGGCAAGTACAGTACAACCATAGTAACTGCAACTACGCCTAACAGCGGTACGGGTCCTGCAATGTATGCTTACAAAACTTCTTCAAACGGCGTAAGGGAGACGACGAGTAACGACAATCTGTTTTTGCTGGATTATTACGACGTAAACAATTTATCTTACGGTTTCGGCGACGATACCGACGGGGACGGAGTTCTCGATTCGAACTACGCCAATCAGGTAGCGCAGTTTGCCAACGGTAAAGATTCTACGTATCCCGCAACCTGGACGACTGCATCCGACAGGTTCCCCGGATATTATGACGGTATGGTTACGACCTTTAACGGCATAGGTTCTTATCTGTCCTTTTCCGGTGATTTAGAGGAAGAATGTTACTGGCTTCGTAATGCGGGGCGCAACGATACGTATGTCTCCAAAGGACTCTGTGTAGTAAATAGTGGTTCCGTTGCTCTCAATCTCGTGACGCGTGAGCGCGGGGTACGTCCTGCATTTAATCTGGACGCAAGCAAACTCGGCTACGTAACGGCAATAACTCCCGACAGCTCCTGGGCTGATATGAGCAACGTTTCCGCTACACCCGCATATAAGGCGTATATAAAAGATACTGCGTTTAGTACAAATTCCGATTCTGCAAAGGCAAAAGTCGGTGCAGACGGCAACACGATGAGCATCAAGTATAATAACCCCACGGGTATAAGTGGCGGCAAGCTGCTGGTGCTTTTGAGCGACAGAACTTCGAGTGATGGTTCGGTAGCATATCAGACAGCCATTTCAATGAGCAGTTCCGCAACTAAAAGTAACGAAGTTATGACGTCCATCGGACTGCCTGCGGGAGTTAATCTCAATAACTACTCCGTATCGCTGCTGTATACATCGGACAATGGCGACCACTCTTCGGAAACACTTTACTGCGCTTATGATACGAGCGGCGGTATAACCACGCCTGCGGATATCAGCAGCGACAATATAGTTTTCGACGGTCATTCCAATTGGTGGATAGACAGTCTTGGCATTGACACGCCCGGGTGGGTCGATACCGATATACACACGAATCTTGCATACGTGACGGTTAAAGAAGTGGAGTACACGGACGTTTTCGGAAACGTGACAACCGACACTACGGGTTCCACTTCGAATATAAAAAACGCAGGTAGTTACAAATTCACGTTGCACCTTACAACGGGTTTGAAGTGGAGTACGGGCGACAGCGACGACAAAACCTTTACCATAACGGTAAAGCAAGCCGAACCGATTGTGGGCGTGCAGCTGAAAACTTCACCCGCGCCGACGTATCTTCCCGATAACTTACCCGACTTGGTTTTAACTGCGGGCGGCACCCCGGGTACGGTTGCATGGAAACCCAACCAACAGATAACTACGGGTAAAAAGAAATATAAGTGGGTATTTACCCCCGGCGATGATAACGACGCCACGATTGCAAACAACTTCTCAACCGCAGAAGGTGAAATGGAGTTCGATTTCCGTGCGCGTGAAATTGACAGCGTTGCAATTACCAAATTCGATACAAACGGTAAAATCGTATATACTAATACCACCGAAGCGACGTTAAGGGACTATATGGAAGTTACCATAACGTATAAAGGGGGCACGACAGCCTTAACCACGGCTTACGTTCTGGATATAGATACTTCGGACGGTAAGCTAAAAGAGGGCAATAACGACTTGTACGTTACCGTAACGGACGACGTGCAGGGAAAGGACATAATGTCAACAACGCCCTACACAATAAACGTTTCAAAGCCGCAATATAAGGCGATTACCATATTAAGGCTTAAAAAGTTTGCATTCAGCTATCCCGTTACGGCGGACGATATACTTGCCGAGATAAGTTCGGTAACAGCAACGCTTACGGACGATACGCCGGAAATTTTAACGGACTTTTCGATTATCGAAATTACTTCCACGGACTTCACGGTGGGCGACCCCAAAACGATAACCTTCCAGATTAAAAACTGCCCCGACGCGACCAAGGATATCAACGTTACGATTACGCAGGGCGAGCTGGATACTTCGGGCGTGTCGGTTACCACGAACACGACGGGAGTGACGGGTTCGAACGGTGTGTTTACCGCAACTTATGACCCCAACGTTACCGTTGCGTTTGCGCCGAGCGGCAACGTTACGAACTCCAAGGGCGATAACGCCGCGGCTACGGCAACTATCAACTATGAAAAGAAGGATTCAAGCGGCGCTTGGGTTGCGGCTACGGCGGCTGATTTAAAGAACGCGGGCGAATACAAGATAATCGCAACTTACGCCCCCGACGACACGACCAACTACGTTATACCCGCGGGCAAGGAAGAAATTTCCGCCACGCTTACCATAAACAAGGCAAACTATCCCGACGCGGATAAAATCGAGTTCAAAAAGCAGACGGTTACGCACGACGGACAGAATCATTCCTTAGTCGCAGACAAGGTGCCCGCAGGCGTTACGGTGACTTACGTTTATAACGGAACCGAACAGTCAACCCCGTTCGAATTTTCGAACGTAAACGAAACGGGCTACTCGATTACCGCGAAGTTTGCGCATACCGATGCCAACTATAACGACATTGCCGATATAACGCAATTGCTTATAATTACCGACAAGGATACGTACACCAATAATCTTGCTTTGCAGGTGACGGGTGCGGATGGCGGCAACAATGCTTATACCGCAACTTACGACCCGAACAGCGCAATTTCGTTTACGATTGGCGGAAAGCTTCTGGATAAGGACGGCGCGGAAGTTACCTTTACGCCTACCTGCGTTTACGAGAAGGAAGACAACGGCGCGTGGGTTACCGTTGCGGCGGCTGATTTGAAGAATGCGGGCACCTACCGCGTGACCGTTTCGGTTGCCACGGGTGACCCGACATATGCGGACGTTGACGACCTGCAGGCAACGCTGACCATTGACAAGGCGGACCTGAACGTGCCTGACGGTACGGTTTCGGGCGGCACGGCGGTGAGCAACGGACAGCCGCACAAGGTGGAGGTTGCAGCTTTGCCCGACGGCGTTGCGGCGGTTGAATACGAGTATAAGGGCGAAAAGAAGGCTGCGCCTTTCGAGTTTACCGACCCCGGTGAG
>CAMWWA010000143.1 GCA_947177825.1 uncultured Clostridia bacterium | reverse complement strand
GTATAATTTTGTCGTGAAATTTTTTATCCATAAATATATTATAACAAATTGCAAAACAGTTTTCAAGTTTGCTACGCTTTAAATTTTTTGCGTGTAAACGCTTTCAAACTCGGCATTGACGTGCTATAATTTAAATATGTCAGATAAAAAGAAGTTCAAAATTAAAATTCATTTCGGCAAGGTAAGCGCAATTTTAATTGCGGTTTTCGTCGTGCTGCTTACCGTCGATTTGGTTTTGAAATCCTGCGAGGAAGTGTACCGCTGGGACTTTCAGGTTATCCCCGGGCTGATTAACGTGGAGAACGGCAGCCGCAACACGGGCGCGGCGTTTTCCTTCCTTTCGGACACCGAGTGGGGCAGAATTTTCTTTATTGTCCTGACCTTTATAATGCTTATCGTTATGATAGCCGCGTTCCTGCTTTTGCCCGAACGCTTCGCGGGGCTTAAGGTTGCACTCGTTATGGTTGCTGCAGGCGCCCTGGGCAATCTCGTCGACAGGCTGGCTTTCCAGTCAGTGCGCGACTTCGTGTGGGTGAACATTTTCGGCAGCTGGGCGTGCTGCAATTTCGCCGATTTCTGGATAGTTTTCGGCGTCATTTACGCCGTCATAGACATACTTTTCCTGAACGAATGGGCGGTTTTTCCGCTTACCAAAAAGGCTAAGGCGGCGGCAAAAGCGCGCGAATTAGCCGTTAAGCAGGAGCAGGAGGAAGAGGCAAACGCCCTGCAAACCGCGGATAACCCCCAGCCGCCGACGGACGAACAAAAAACCGAGCCCGAAGAAAAACCCGACGACGGAGACGGTGAAGAATAATGCGCACCGAGCAATTCGCCGCCGAAAACAGCTATCCGCGCGCGGACGTCGCGCTGAGCGAAAGGCTTACGGACTACACGCGTTCGGCGCTTAAAAAGCTTTTCGAAGGCGGTCTGGTCACGATAAACGGCAAGCCTGCAAAGCCTTCGCAAAGCGTTTGCGCAGGCGACAAATTTTGCGTTCAGCTCCCCGACCCCGTGGAGTGCGCCGCCCGTCCCGAGGATATCCCAATCGAAATAATTTATGAGGACGCGGACGTCGCCGTCATAAACAAGCCGCAGGGACTCACCGTCCACGCAGGCAACGGCAACCTCGACGGAACTCTGGTCAACGCGCTGTTGTACAAGCTGGACAATTTAAGCGGCATAGGCGGCGTTATCAGACCGGGTATCGTGCACAGAATAGACAAAAACACCTCGGGGCTTTTGGTGGTGGCAAAAAACGACAAGGCGCATTTAAGCCTTGCGGAGCAGATTGCCGAAAAGTCCTGCCGCCGCATCTACGTCGCACTGCTGGAAGGCAACCTCAAGGACGACAGCGGCACGGTTACGACCTATATCGGCAGAAGCCAGTCCGACCGCACCAAAATGGCGGTGGTGCCGCCCGAGAAGGGCAAACTGGCAATAACCGACTACACCGTTTTGGACAGGGCGGAGTTTTCGGGGCAGCGCTACACGCTTTGCCGTTTCGACCTGCAGACGGGCAGAACGCACCAGATTCGCGTGCACGCAAAGCACCTCAACCACCCGATTGTGGGCGACGACGTTTACGGCAGAAAAAAGCGTGAGTTTTCGTTGGACGGTCAGCTTTTGCACGCGTACAGGCTGGAATTCACACACCCGACCAGCGGCGAGCGGCTGTCGTTCACGGCGCCGTTGCCCGAATATTTTCAAGCGGTGCTCAAAAAATTAAATCTAAGCTTTAACTTGTGTTAAAACTGTTGCAAAATTCAGCCGTTATTGATATAATTGCATTGATAAATTTGTGGAGGATTGGTTTTTATGGCAAAGAGAAGGACAACGACGACAACGAGTTCCAGTAACTATTCGATTGTCAAAGTGTGCGCGTTCTGGGGCGTAGTGCTTGCGGGCGTTGCGGGTTTGATAAGCTTCGTTTTCAGCATTCTTGCAAAGTGCGGCGTTATAGTTACGTGGGCTGGCAAAGTTTCGGGCGCGTGCTCGTTCATCGCGCAAATCGCGCTTTTCATCAGCGCGTGGCTTGCGGCTTGGGACTACGTCAAGTATAAGAGCAAGGGCTGGAGAATCGTATTCTGGGTATTCTTCGTGCTCGGCATACTCGGTCTTGTCGGTCTCGGCATAGCCAGCTGGTTTTAATTTTTAGCTGAATTTAGGGGCGGTTTGTGCGTTTAAAGCACAAACCGCTTTACTTTTTTGCGCATATTATTTATAATTTTTACGGAAAGGATAAAACTATGGCAAATCCCTTAATCGCAATCGTCGGCAGACCGAACGTGGGCAAAAGCACCTTTTTCAACAAGGTCGTCGGCAGAAAAATTTCAATAACCGAGGACCGACCGGGCGTAACGCGCGACAGGCTGTACGCCGACGCGGAGTGGCGCGGCAGGAACTTTTCGCTTGTCGACACGGGCGGCATAGAGCTTAAAAGCGACGACCTGATGTGGAAGCACATCAAAAAGCAGGCGGAAGTGGCAATCGACACCGCGCATGTAATCCTCTTTTTCGTGGACGGAAAGGAAGGGCTTACCACGTCCGACTACGACGTGGCGGATATGCTCCGCAAGAGCAAAAAGCCCGTAATTGTCGTCGTAAACAAGATTGACGAATATTCCGAGGAAAAGGTTTTCGAGTTTTATTCCTTAGGTCTTGGCGAGCCCTACCCCGTATCCAGCGAGCATGGCAAGGGCATAGGCGACGTGCTGGACGAGTGCGTAAGCTACTTCGAAAAGAACGTCGGGGAAGAGGACGACAGTCTAAAAATCGCCGTGGTGGGCAAACCCAACGCGGGCAAGAGCAGCATTGTCAACCGCCTTTTGGGCTTCGAGCGTTCAATCGTCACCGACATTGCGGGCACCACGCGCGACGCCATAGACACCAAATTCACGTACGACGGCAAGAATTACACCATAATAGACACCGCAGGCATACGCAAAAAAGCCAAGGTCGAGGACGACGTTGAATATTATTCGGTCATGCGCGCGTTCGACGCAGTGCGCCGCGCCGACGTCTGCCTTCTTGTCGTGGACAGCTCCGAAGGGCTGACCGAGCAGGACACCAAAATAATCGGCTACGTGCACGAGCAGGGCAAACCCTCTGTCGTGGTCATGAACAAGTGGGATTTAATCGAAAAGGACACCAACACCATAAACAAGTTCGAGGA
Source organism: uncultured Clostridia bacterium (assembly GCA_947177825.1). Classification (GTDB taxonomy): domain Bacteria; phylum Bacillota; class Clostridia; order Christensenellales; family Borkfalkiaceae; genus Coproplasma. The sequence goes on along the minus strand of CAMWWA010000143.1, from coordinate 531 downwards.
CAAGCTTAAAGAAGACCTCAAATTTATGGACTATTTCAAGTCGGTGTACGTATCGGCAAAGACGGGGCAGCGCGCCGAAAAGATAATGAAGGTGGTGGACGAGGTGTACGAAAACGCGCACTTCCGCATTCCGACGGGCACGCTCAACGACCTTATTTCGGACACGGTGCGCGCCAACGAGCCGCCCTCGTACAACGGCAGGCGCCTGCGCGTTTACTATTCCTCGCAGGTTGCGGTTGCGCCGCCGACTTTCGTGCTATTCGTCAACGACGGCAATTTAATGCACTTTTCGTACGAAAGATTTTTAGAAAACTCCATAAGAAAAGCATTCGACTTTTCGGGCACGCCCATACGCATAGTCACAAGGGAGAAAAAGGCGGACTGATATGCAGGAATTTTACCTTTCGCAAAGCTGGTACTGGCTGGTAGTCGGCGCAATAGTCAGCTATTTTATGGGCTGCTTCAACTTTGCAATAATCATTTCCAAATTCAAGCACGACGATATAAGACAGGTCGGCAGCGGCAACCCCG
>CAMWWA010000142.1 GCA_947177825.1 uncultured Clostridia bacterium | reverse complement strand
CAATTTGCGGCATTTTATGATAAACGTACTCCCCGAAAAGTTAATATCGCTTGCTTCGGCGCTTGAAAAACCTCTTTACGCGGTGGGCGGAGCATGCCGCGATTTTCTTGCGGGTTTAACGCCCAGGGGCAAGCGCGACTGGGATACATGCTCGCCCGAAAGCGCGGAGGAGGTTGCCGCGGCTGCCGTAAAACTGGGCTTTGCCGTTACCGCCGTATATAAGAATACGGGCACGGTGCGCCTTTCCTGCGAGGAGGAAGATTACGAATTCACGACCTTCCGCACGGACAAATACGTGCGAGGCGTTCATTCCCCCGCGGAGGTGTTTTTCACCGAAGATATAGGGCTTGACGCGCGCCGCCGCGACTTTAAGTGCAACGCGGTTTACTACGATATACGGGCTCGCAAATTCGCCGACCCTCTCGGCGGTATCGCGGAGATACGAAGCCGCACGGTATCGACGGTTGCCGACGCAAACAAGGTTTTCGGCGAGGACGGACTGAGGCTGATGCGCCTGTGCCGCATTGCCGCGCAGACGGGCTTTACCCCTACGGAAGAATGTATAAAGGGCGCGGCGGCAAACGGCGCGCTCATCGGAGATATCGCCGCGGAAAGAGTGTGGGAGGAGCTGAACGCTATTCTGCATGCGGATATAAAATACGGCGTTGCGCATGCTCAATATGAGGGGTTGCAACTTCTCAAAAAAACGGGCGTGCTGGCGCGCATTCTGCCCGAACTGGCTTTGGGCGACGGTATGGAACAGCGCAAGGATTTTCACGCGCACGACGTGCTGGAACACACTCTGCGCTGCGTTTACTACGCCCCTCCCGAAATACGCCTTGCGGCGCTTTTACACGACGTCGGCAAGCCCTACTGCAAATTGACCTTCGGCAAGTTTGCCCGTCACGAGGACGAAGGCGCGCGGATTGCGGAGGATATATGCAAACGGCTGCGCGTTTCGGGGCGGCAGACCGATTTGACCTGCACGCTCGTCAGGCTGCATATGTACGACCTTTCGGGCGAGGCTTCCGAAAACAAAGTGCGCAAATTCATAGTCGCGCACCTCGGCGTTCTGGATAAACTTCTTCTTTTAAAGCAGGCTGATTTTTCGGCGTGCAAGGACGATACGTCCGCCGCGCCGTGCGTAATCAAGTGGAAAAGCATTTACGATAAAATGGTGGAAGAGGGCGTTCCGCTCACAAAAAAACAGCTTGCCGTGCGCGGCGACGATTTGATTGCCGCGGGGATATGCCCCGTCCAAACGGCAAAAACGCTGGATTTTCTTCTGGGCGAGTGCGCGATAGGCAACGTCCGCAACCAAAAAGAGGCGCTTATAAAATTCGCTCTTGCGCGCTCTGTCCGGGGCTGATTGCAGGGGTGCTTCAATTAAGTTGCTTTTTTAATATAAATTTAGTATAATCTAATCAGGCGCATATAGTGCGCTTCGGGCGGCTTGATTGCCGCGGAGGTAAATTATGTCGAAAGGCGGTTCAAAACTTTTAACTGCTATAATAGCTTTCCTGCTGGGATTCGTGCTTGCTATCATAATTGAGGTGGGCGCGATATTCGGCGTGGGCTGGTTCGTAATGAACCAGGACCTCGATACCGTTCTGGGCGTGGTGGGTATTCACAACACCGACGAAAACGGCAACAAGAAATACATCAACACCGACCCCGACGACGGCGGCGTAAGAAATCTGAAAGAGCTTGTTTCGGGCTTGAAGGGACTGGTTTACGAAAACGGCGAGATGGTCGCGCTCGGCAAGAGCTTTGACGATTTCAGCAAGCTCATTCCCGCAACCGATATGCTTCTTCAGATGGTGTACGGCACGGTCGACCAGTTTATCGAGATTGACAAGGCGGAATTCGAAAGCACGCCGTTAAGCGGACTTGCGCAGGTGCTTTCAAGCAGCATAATGGGCATACGCACCGCAGGGCTTATGGAAAAGCTGAACGTGGAGTCGGTAACGGGCGAGAACGCAAGCGCCCTTGTCAAAACTCTTTTAATGGGCGCCGAAACCGAGTACGCCACGGTCACCCGCGGCGGCGTCGAGGCTCTGGCTGACGAAGTCGAAGGCGGGGAAGAGGGAGAACCCTCCGAACAGCCCAGGACCTTCAAGCTTCCCGTCATGTACGATATTTACACCTACGACGAAGAAATAGGTTACTCGCGCGAACCGGCCCTGAAGGACTATGAACGCGACCCGTCCCTGAACGGCGTAAGCAATTATCCCGCCAACTTCAATAATAATTACGAGTGGCTCGACCTCATTTCCGAAGAACAGGAAGACGGCGAATTCGTCAACAAGCAATACAAGCTTTATTACGTTCCCTGCCGCGTAACCGAAAACGGCATAGAGGAAGCGGAATATATCAAGGGTGAAATAATCAGGACCGACGGTACGGGTGAAAATGCAAAGACGTACAGACTGCAGATTCTGGAATACGGCGAAGACACCGACTTTATAGTAGTCAAGCGCGACGCCGACGGCGATTTCTCCATAGACTACGACGCGGTATATGCCGCCCTCAATGCAAATTCCACGGGTGCCTCCGACCGCTTTACGGGCTATTCCTATTACGAACCGTACGCGCGCCAGTATTACGGAATCAAAACCAGCTCTGTTACCGAAAAGCAGGAAATATACGCATACTGCGGTAAGAACTATTTCCGCAACAACGCGGACGAAATGGTTCAGATAGACGCGCTCACGCTCAGCGACATAGTCGACGAAGATTACGCTCAGAATCTGACTTTCGGCGAAGTATTGGACGTAAAGACCACCGACAACAAGCTTTTAAAATCGTTGAAGGATACGCCCATAAGTAAGCTGAATAACAAGATAAAGACGCTCACGGTAGAGGAGCTTTTCGACGACAAAGAGATTGAGGACAACTCGATGCTCCGTCAGCTCCGCGGCACCAAGATAACCGAGCTTGCCACGGCAATGGACGAACTGCTCATTCAGATGGTCTACGCCGACGAGGTGTACTGTCTGCCCGGCGGCGACAAGATAATGGAAGTCGTGGAATTCGACCCCGGCTATTACTACTACGAGCTGGAAAAATATAACGACGAAGGCAAGGACAAATTCCGCTTTGCGCCCGTGCACGGGGGCACCGCTGACGAGGGCACGCTTACGGCGGCGGAATACGATGCGAATGGCGAAAAGGTTTACTACACCTACGGCGCGGACGCGGGCAACGAAGACGCCGAAATGAAAATCGTGTTCAACGAGCGTTTCCTGTTCTTCACCTACGACGAGGCGGAAAAGAAATACGTTCTGACCGAAGTGGAAGCGGCAGGCGAAACGGGTACCGACAAGGACGACGCAATGGGCAAGCTTAAGCAAAGCGAGTTTGCAGGCAGGGGCGACACGGTCTATTATTCCTACGGCGTGCCGCAGGGAATGTGGAAGCTGGTGCTTTACAAGGCAAAGACCGAAAAGGGCTACACCATAAACAACTTCAACAACATGGTAGCCGTCTGCGCGAACAACGTAAACGAAGCGACGCTTAGGGAGCTTAAGGAGGCAGGCATTATAAACGCTTCCGACGAAAACCTTGACAAGATTCTTACGCTGCCTGACAGCACGCAATACGTTTTGGGCGATATGAAGCTTTCGGAGCTGATAAACGCCGTAATTTCAATGGCAGCTTAAACGCCGAAAATTGTTTGACAAAGAAAATTTTATACTGTATTATAT
>CAMWWA010000141.1 GCA_947177825.1 uncultured Clostridia bacterium | reverse complement strand
AATCGTAATTGCGTTGATGGGATTAATCACGTGCGCCTTGTGGTATCCTTTCAGCGCATCGCTGACCATGGTAGGTGTAGTGCCTGGAACCGTTACCCAATTGCAAAAAGCGCAGGTGTGGATTCAACTTGCTTTCTACTGGGCGGCTTCGGTGCCCTGTTTCGTTATACTCGTTTACTATTGGAAAATAACTAACCATATAAACAGAGATAATGTTTTTTCGTTAGACGTTGCGAAATTATTAAAAATTACGACTAAAATTTTAGCGGTTGATTTGTTAATATTTTTTGTCGGCAACGGAGTTTTCTTTTTCTTGGGTATGAACGACTTTGCGTTTGTTAATTTCGTGATAGCCGTAATCGGTGCTTTCGTCGCCGCCTTGACCTGGGTTTTATCGCATTTCGTAAAGGAAGCGGCGATTCTGAAAGAAGAGAACGAGGGTACGATATGATTATAATAAACGTGGACGTTATGCTTGCAAAAAGGAAGATGAGCGTGACGGAGTTAACCGAGAAAGTCGGCTTGACTATGGCTAACATTTCGCTTTTAAAAAACGGTAAGGTTAAGGCGGTAAGGCTTTCAACGTTAAACAAGCTTTGCGAAGTGTTGCAATGTCAGCCGGGCGACATTTTGGAGTATAAAGAAAACTGACGAAGCCGTTAAAAAATCCATTTTTCGACAATTGTGGAATTAGACAAGCCGTAAAAAACATAATTTATAAAACTTGATTAAAGAGGTGTAAATTTATGTTTTTCGACGTTGTTGGTCTGTTGCTTTCAAAAATTTTCTTCTTTACGGGCGTGGTGCGCCAGAAGGGCACGTTTCCCAAGCCGCTATCACCCGAGGACGAAAAGAAGTATCTTGCCCTTGCCCGTTCGGGTGATAAGGAAGCGAAGGATATTCTCGTCAAGCACAATATGCGCCTCGTCGCGCACATAGTCAAAAAGTATTCGGGTTCGGCAGAAACGGACGATTTGCTTTCGGTCGGTTCGATTGGGCTTATCAAGGCTATAAACACTTACCGCGAAGGTAAGGGCACGCAGCTTGCAACCTACACCGCGCGCTGCATAGAAAACGAAATTTTAATGCTTATCCGTTCGGGCAAGAAGCATAAAAACTGCATTTCCATAAACGACCCCGTCGGCACGGATAAGGACGGCAACGAGCTTACGGTTATGGACTTACTTGCCGAAAAGGAGGAAAACGTTTTCTCGCGCGTGGAAAAATCCATTCAGCGCGAAAAATTCGTCGCGCTTTTAAAGGGCATTTTAAATCTGCGCGAATACACTATAATTTCAATGCGCTACGGCTTGGAGGACGGTGTGCCCATGCCGCAGAGGGAAGTTGCAAAAAAGCTTGGTATTTCGCGCTCGTACGTTTCGCGTATAGAAAAGCGCGCCATAGAAAAGTCGCGGCAGCATCTTAAAAAGGAAGATTTTTTCACCGACTGAGCGTAAATAATTGCAAACGGCACCGAATGTTGTTATAATAAAGCGGATAATAAACTTTTTAAGGTGCGGTTTATGGAAATTTACGAGGAACTTAAGGAGCGCGGACTTATTGCGCAGGTTACTGACGAAAAGGAAATTCGCGAGCTTATCAACGGCGGCGGCGCCCGCTTTTATATAGGATTCGACCCTACGGCGGACAGTTTGCACGTCGGTCACTTTATGGCGCTGTGCCTTATGAAGAGGTTGCAGATGGCTGGTAATAAGCCCGTCGTGCTTATCGGCGGCGGCACCGGCTATATCGGCGACCCCACGGGCAGGACGGATATGCGTTCCATGCTCACCCCCGAAATTATCGAACACAATTGCGCCTGCTTTAAAAAGCAGATGGAAAGGTTTATCGAATTCGGTGCCGACAAGGCGATAATGGTAAACAACGCCGACTGGCTTTTAAAGCTCAATTATATCGAGCTGCTGCGCGAAGTCGGGGCGTGCTTCTCGGTCAACAATATGCTGCGTGCCGAGTGCTACAAGCAGCGTATGGAAAAGGGACTCAGCTTCCTTGAATTCAACTATATGATTATGCAGTCCTACGACTTCTATCACCTGAACGAGGCGTACGGTTGCAATATGCAGTTCGGCGGCGACGACCAGTGGTCCAATATGCTGGGCGGCACCGAGCTTATCCGCAAAAAGACGGGCAAGGACGCGTACGCAATGACCATAACCCTGCTTCTGAACAGCGAGGGTAAGAAGATGGGCAAGACGGCAAAGGGTGCGGTCTGGCTGGACGAAAACAAGACCACGCCTTACGAGTTTTATCAGTATTGGCGCAACGTCGATGACGCCGACGTTATGAAGTGCATCAAAATGCTCACGTTCATTCCCATGGACGAAATCCGAGAAATGGAGAAGTGGGATGGCGGCCGCATCAACGAGAAAAAGGAAGTGCTGGCGTTCGAGCTTACCAAACTCGTTCACGGAGAAGAAAAGGCGGCAAACGCGATGGCCCAGGCAAAGGCGGCGTTCGGCGGCTCTTCCGAAAACCTGCCCACAAAGGATATTAAGGTTGAAACTGCAACCATAATTCCCGTTTTGGTTGCGGCAGGCATATGCGCAAGCAACGGCGAAGCGCGCAGGCTCATTCAGCAGGGCGGCGTTGCTATTAACGAAGATAAGATTACCGACATAAACGCCCCCGTTGTAAGCGGCGACGTTATTCACAAGGGCAAAAAAGTTCACGTAAAAATCAATCTTTTATAATGGCGGAAAAATATCTTTCGATTGCTGGCGAAATGGTGACCGAAAAGGTCATTGAAAAATCGCGTTTTATAACCGTCAGCCGGCACGTGGACGGCGAGGAAGAGGCTAAGGCGTTTATTGCGGAAATAAGCAAAAAGTACGCCGACGCCACGCATAACTGTTATGCGTACGTTTGCGACAAGCTCGGCAACAATCTGCGCTTTTCGGACGACGGAGAGCCGCAAGGTACTGCCGGTATGCCTATGCTGGAAGTGTTGCGTGCCAACGGACTGTGCGAAACCGCGGTTGTCGTCACTCGCTATTTCGGCGGAATAAAGCTGGGCGCGGGCGGACTGGTGCGCGCGTATTCGGGCTGCGTTGCCGAAAATATTGCCGCGGCGCAAAAAGTTTTGTATGAAAACTGTGTGGAAAGCGTTTACGCGGTGGACTATCCCGAAGTGGACGCGGCTCTGCGTTTTTTCGGCAAAGAGGACTGCAACCTGCTTAATACCGAGTATGCTGATAAAGTCGCTTTCACCGTTGCGGTCAGGCGTGAAAGGGAAGAGCAATTTAATTGCGCGATTACGAATTTTTTAAACGGAAGAGTGACGATAGAAAAGAAGCGGGAATACTTTTTCCCGTTTGAGGTATGAATGGCAACTTTAAGCACACAGGACTTCGAACTCGAACTGACCGTTATAGGCGACTATGACGCACGACTGACGGTTAAAGGAAAAAACTATTACGGTGCCGTATCGTACGATATTTCGGAACACGAATATAATAAGTTTAAAAAAGACCTTACCGAATTATATAAAACGCTCAAAGAAGGCGAGGCGGTTTTAAACGAAGATTACGGTAACGGCAATTTTATTAAATTCGTTTCTGACGGGCTTGGGCATTTTATAGTAAGCGGCAAATTATATGATTACGTTAAATTCTGGCGCTTATCGTTTACCGAGACGGTTGACCAGACGTATTTAAAAAACTTTATTAACGAACTTTAAAAGAAAAATAAAAAAGACATTGACCTAACTCACTGTGTTTTTTGATGGTGCGGACGAAGGGACTTGAACCCCCATGGTTGCCCACAGG
>CAMWWA010000140.1 GCA_947177825.1 uncultured Clostridia bacterium | reverse complement strand
TGGTGGGCCTTCACGGACTCGAACCGCGGACCAATCGGTTATGAGCCGACCGCTCTAACCAACTGAGCTAAAGGCCCTAATACGTATCGTGCGGCATACGCACAATGCTTGTATATAATAATATACCGCATTTTTTTTGTCAAGTAATTTTCCCGTCTTTTATTCATTTTTTTTTGCGCATTCCGCGGCGCATTTTCCAAGCCCTGCAAACCGTCGTTTTCGCCGTTAATCGACAGTATCCGCGCTTAATTTTCAAAATTTTCAAGCCTAGCCGTAGTAATATTTTGTAAAAACAAAGGTAGGAAGGCACAAAATGCAAATCAAATCAGGCACGGCACACGGCGCGCTGTACATAAAGCTGATAGGCGAAATGGACGAGTACTCTGCGCAGAGCGTAAGGGAAAAGTGCGACAAGCTTATAGAGGACAATTTAAGCGTAAAGAAAATCATAATCAACCTGTCGGAGGTCGCCTTTATGGACTCCACGGGCATAGGGTTTTTAATCGGGCGCTACAAAAAAGCGGCGCGTGCGGGCATTCCGCTGTTCGTGGAATCGCCCAACCTTGCGGCGGATAAAATACTCAATTTAAGCGGCATATACACGCTTATACCCAAGGCGGAGTAAACGGGGCGGAAATAAGGAAATAAAATGACGAGAAACTATTTAAAACTACAATTCTATTCACTGGCATGCAACCAGGGATTCGCCCGCGACGCGGTTGCGGCATTCTGTCTTGAACTCAACCCCACGCTGTCCGACCTGTCGGACGTCAAAACGGCGGTATCGGAGGCGGTAACCAACTGCACCGTGCATGCGTACAAGGGCAACCTGGGCTTAATTACAATCGAGTGCGAGATAGAGGACAACAGTCTACATATAAAGGTCAGCGACACGGGCAAGGGAATACCCGACGTGGACAAAGCGGTTCAGCCCTTTTACACGACGCTGCCAGACGACGAACGCTCCGGCATGGGCTTTACCATTATGCAGACTTTCATGGACGAGTTCCGTGTAAATTCGGTTCAGGGCGAGGGCACCGTAGTCTATATGGTAAAATGCTTTAAACCGGAAGTGGAGAATGCTTGACCAGGAGACGACGAACTTACTTATACGAACGGCAAAGACGGGCGACAATTCCGCCAAGGAGCGCCTGCTTGCCGAAAACACGAATTTAATCAAGTCGATAGTCAAACGCTATCTGAACAAGGGCGTGGAGTACGACGACCTGTTCCAGCTTGCAAGCATGGGCCTGCTTAAAGCTATAAACGGCTTTGACGAAAGCTTCGGGGTGCGTTTTTCAACATACGCCGTGCCCATGATTTCGGGCGAGATTAAGCGCTTTATGCGCGACGACGGAAGCATAAAGGTATCGCGCGCAATCAAGGCGACCGCCAAGGAAATAAACAAATTCGTAGAAGAATATTCGGTTGCCCACGGCGCCCAGCCGACCGTCAAAATAATATCCGAGCACTTCCAGATGCCGCAGTCCGAAGTGGTGTTCACGATGGGCAGCACGCATATGCCCGTATCAATCTACGCGCAAAGCGACTACAAGGACGAAAAATCGCAATACCTTTTGGACCGCCTGCCCGTGGAGGACAAGCAGGAGGAGATGCTGGACGTAATGGAGCTGCGCTCTGCAATTTCCACGCTGCCCGAAAGGGACAAAAAGATAATAATGCTGCGCTATTTCCGCGATATGACTCAGGCGGAGGTTGCGGCAATGATGGGCGTTTCGCAGGTGCAGGTGTCGCGCATAGAAAACAAAATTATGCAGACTTTCCGAAGTAAATTGACGGGCTAACAACCGCCCGCGCTATTTTAGCGCGGGCGGCTTTTAATTTACGCTTTACTTTTCGGTGACGGTATTATATAATATTCGTATGCTTAATCAAACCAACGTCAACTACGGCAAAGTGCGCTCGCAGATTCGCGAGCTTTTCGAATACGGCAAAAAGCGCAAGGCGGAAATAGGGGAGGAAAACGTTTACGATTTCTCTCTCGGCAATCCGTCCGTTCCCGCGCCCGAAGCCGTCAAAAACAATCTGATAAAGCTTATCGAAGAAAGCAATCCCGTTTTTCTTCACGGCTACACCTCGGCGCAGGGCGACTATTCGGTGCGCAAGGCGGTTGCGGACGACCTTAACAAGCGCTTTGCAACGCAGCTTACCCCCGACTGCATATATATGACGTGCGGCGCGGCTGCATCGCTGTGCATAACCTTGAACGCGCTTTTAAACGACGGTGACGAGGTGATAACCTTTGCGCCGTTCTTCCCCGAATACGCGGTATTCACGGCAAATGCGCGCGGCAGATTAGTGGCGGTGGGAAGCGACGAAAAGACATTTCAGCCCGATATATCCGCCTTCGAAAAGGCGCTTAACGCAAAGACCAAGGCGGTTATAATCAACTCGCCCAACAATCCCAGCGGCGTGGTTTACGGCGAAAAGACGGTAAAAGAGCTTGCCGCGGCGCTTAAAAAATACGAACAAAAAACGGGCAACCGCGTATATTTAATATCCGACGAACCCTACCGCGAACTTGTTTTCGACGGCGTAAAAGTGCCCTTTATAATGAACTATTACGACGGCGCGATAGTCTGCTATTCATTCTCGAAAAGCCTTTCGCTTCCCGGCGAAAGAATAGGCTATATCGCGGTCAACACGGCTATGCCCGAGTGGGGCGAGGTATATGCAGGCGTGTGCGGCGCAGGTCGTGCGCTGGGCTACGTGTGCGCGCCCAACCTCTTTCAACAGCTTGTAAAAAACGTGCTCGGCACTACTTCGGATATCTCGGTCTACAAAGCCAACCGCGACAGATTAACCGCCGCGCTTACCTCTTACGGTTATACGGTAGTCAAGCCAGACGGCGCGTTCTATCTGTTCGTCAAAGCAATGGGGGAGGACGCGGTTGCGTTTGCCGAACGCGCAAAGGATTACGAACTGCTTATCGTGCCTGCCGACAGCTTCGGCGTAAAGGGATACGTGCGCATATCCTATTGCGTAAGTCCGCAGACCATTGAAAAATCGTTGCCTGCTTTCAAAGCTTTGGCTGAAAGTTACAAGGCGTAAAAATTATTAAAAATAAAAAATGCCGCCCGTGCAAACTTGCACGGGCGGCTCTGTTTCAGGCAAAACAAAGACATTGATTAAGCACGAAAAATTTTTTTAATGAGGAGTTGCCTGTAACATACATAAAAAAGCCTTGTTGCGAATATACTACCATAAGAATACTGATAATGTCAATCGGAATACTGATTTACATAATAAGAATTCTCATAATTTTGTATTATTCGTACTATGATAATAGGACAACGCATAAAGGAATTGAGAACTGAAAACAGAATGTCACAATCCGAACTTGCAAAGCTGGTAGGTTGTGCTCAATCTATGATAGTTTTGTGGGAGAAAGAAAGGTGTGAACCGACTGCAACGATGATTTTAAAACTTTCCGAAGCGTTTAATTGTTCTACCGATTATTTACTTGGAAAAACTGATATATAAAAATAAAGCCGCGCGGCGATAATTAGCCGCGCGGCATTTTATTTCATTTTACAAATACCTTTTCAGTCTTTTTTTCAGGCTCTTTATTTCGGCTTTAACGTTGACGGAGGAACCGCCGCCAAAGCTCGTTCTTGCGTCGGCGCAAGCCTTGCCCTTAACGGCTTCCACTATATCGTCGCCGAACTCGGGCGCAAACTCGCGGTAATCTTCCGCGGTCATTGTCTGCAAGGTCTTGCCGCTTTCAATGCAGGTGCGCACGATTTTGCCCGTAATGGAGTGGGCGGTGCGGAAGGGCACGC
>CAMWWA010000139.1 GCA_947177825.1 uncultured Clostridia bacterium | reverse complement strand
TCTTTATCGGGTAAAAAGCAGTTTTCGGACTTACCCGTAGAAGTATTTATTTCCAAACACTTATCCCTGTTTATTATTTCGCACAGAATTTCATCTATAATTTCGGAAAAATCAGAGTACAAAATTTTTGCGTCTTTACCCGTGCGGTAACGCGAAACGTAGCCTACGTGCCCTATAATCTGATAATCGAAATCCGCCTTAACGCTTTCCAAAACGGCTTGAAAATAATCAGAATAACTTTCTTTAAGCGTTTTTCCTTCAAAAAATCTATCGTGAAAACAGTCGCCACGCCCTTTAAGTGTGTGCACGCTGTTAATTACGTAATCGAAATCGTATTTTTCAATAAGTTCACGGTATTTGGAAACGGAAATATCTCTGTATCCGAATTCGATACCGAAGAGAATGTCGGGCTTCGAAGTCTTAGCACGCAATGCGTTCACGACATTTTTATATTTCGGTATATCGGCTACGGAAATATTCTCACCGTCAAGAACCGCGTCGTAATCGTAGTGCTCTGAAAATCCAACCGCAGGATTTCCCGCCTGTTTTGCAGCGCACACATAATTTTCTATTTCCTCTTGACTGTCAAACGAAAATTTTGTATGCAAATGAATATCAACAAACATTTTATCTGCCGTACTTCTTCTCGATTGCGGAAATTTTGTCCACGCGCCTTGAGTGTCTGCCGCCCTCGAATTCCGTCGTCAAGAACGCTTCCGCAATCTGCAAAGCGTATCCGACGCCGACAACCTTTTCACCCATAGCCAAAACGTTTGCGTTATTATGCAAGCGCGTAAAGGTCGCACAGTAAACGTCGTGGCAGTGCGCACACCTGACGCCGGGCACCTTATTTGCCACGATAGACACACCGATTCCAGTAGAGCAAATCAAAATGCCCTTGTCGCATTCGCCGTTTGCAACCGCTTCGGCGGCAGGTAACGCATAGTCGGGATAATCGCAACTGTCGGTAGTATTCGTTCCGTAATCGACGTACTCGTATCCGTGCTTTTCAAGATAGTCTTTGACCGCATTCTTTAAATTAAGTCCGCCGTGGTCGCATGCAAGTGCAATTTTCATATGTTTTATTCCTCGAATTTCAAAATGTATTCTTCAACTATAGTTACACACACTCTTTTCAGAATATCGCGCGTCATCTGGTAGACGTCCAGCCCGTAACCGTACGGGTCGGGCACGTCATAGCCACAAATATCCTTAACGCATCTCACGTTTCCGCACTCTTCCAGCATCTGTCTTTGCTGTTCGGTCATGGTGACCACAAGCGTACAGCTTTCAACGAGAGCCTGCGTTAGCTGCCGCGGCTTGAATTTCGGCAACGAAATTCCTATTTCTTCAAGCGCCAGGGCGGAATTTTTGCTTATAGTTCCGCCGACCTCCGCACTTAAACCGCGCGACGTCACGTCCCACCATTTAATTCCTCTCTTCTTGATTTCGGCTTTGAGCAACGCCTCCGCCATAGGGCTGCGGCACGTGTTGCCCGTACACACGAATAAAATTTTCTTTCGTCTCATTTTACCCACACGCCTTTTTTAATCTGTTCATTACGCCGACCATAACGCCGTCCTGCTTTTGGGGAGCAACCGCAATTATTAACTCGGCTACCGCCTCGCCCTCGCGCAATTTATCGTATAAATTTGCCGCAATCTCGTTTTCGTTTTTACCGAGATTGAGTATATCGGGACAGCCCGATTGTTTTGCAACCCAGTCGTCGCACATCAGAAATGCTTTTACGCCCTGTAACGACTTGGCTCTATACAATTCAAACGCCTTTTCTCTGTCGTTATAACCGAATAGCACCGTTTCGCACCGTGGCGAATAATGCTTATATTTCATACCGGGCGAGCGGACTTTTTCACCGTCCTTAAAAACGTATTCGTCACATTCACCCGCGACTTGTGCAATCATTTCGCGGCTTATAAGACCGCTTCTGAGAACGCAGGGGATTTTGCCCGTACAATCTAAAACGGTGCTTTCGATTCCTCCCGAACACTTTCCACCGTCCAAAATAAGGGGGATTTTACCGTTTAAATCGTCAAAAACGTGCTTCGCCGTCACGGGACTGACATGTTTTGACAGATTAGCACTGGGCGCGGCAATGGGAACGTCTACGTATTTGAGAAACCGCTGCGCGCCTTCATGCGAAGGAATACGTATGGCAACCGTGTCCAATCCGCAGGATACAGCTTTACTGATCGTGTCCTTGCTCTTATATACCATTGTCAGCGGACCGGGCAAAAACGCTTTGGCCAGAAGTTGCGCATAATATGGAATTTCAGTAACAAGTTCAGACAAATCGTAATCTTTATGTACGTGAACAATCAGCGGATTATCATTCGGCCGCCCCTTCACAGCAAAAACTTTCTCAACCGCAGCGGTATCGAAGGCGTTTGCTGCAAGTCCGTAAACCGTTTCGGTGGGAAAAGCGACTACCCCACTGCGCATAATCTCGGATTTTGCCATTTCCAGAGAAACGTTATCTATCGGTAAAACGTAAGTAATCATAACTTAAAACGGAGGCTGGTCCTCGTCGGAAAACATAACGCTTCCGTCGGTTTCCTCCGCAGGCGGAGCATAATCGGGCACGGGAGAGCTGTCGTAAACGGGCTCTTCAATGCCGTCGCCGGGTTCGGGATTGACGAATTTGGTAAGTTCGCCCTTGAAGCGCAGCTTAATTCTGTCAAGTCCGCCGTTTCTGTGCTTTGCAATAATGAGGTCCGCCATACCCTTCATTATATTGTTCTTTTTTATTTCCTCTTCAGTTGCAGTTACGTCTGGACGGTTAATAAACATTACTATATCGGCGTCCTGCTCGATTGCACCCGATTCTCGCAAGTCGGAAAGCTGCGGCTCCTTCGTCTGCATACGCCTCAACTGCGACAGGGCAATTACGGGAACGTCCAGTTCCTTTGCCATAATCTTCAGTTCACGCGTAATATCTGCAACTTCCTGCGTTCTGTTTTGCTCGGCGTTCTTCTTGCCGCTTGACATAAGCTGAATATAGTCAATCATAACAAGGTCGAGCTGACCGTTGTTTTTCGATTTTATTCTTCTGCACTTCGAAAGTATTTCGGCAGGTGTCACGCGCGAGGAATCGTCAATAAAAATCCGACTCTTCCTGAGTTTTTCCGCCGCTTTGGTCAACTTCTTCCAGTCGTTTGTACTAAGTTTACCGCCGCCGGCAAGCGCGTCCGACATGGAAACGCCTGCAAAACCGCACAAAAGCCTTTGAATTATCTGAATTTCGGGCATTTCCAAGGAGAAAACAACACAAACTTTTTCGTTGTTGAGTGCCGCGTTCTCCACTATATTCATTGCAAGCGAGGTTTTACCCATACCGGGACGAGCTGCAAGGACTATCAAATCGGACTTTTGCAGACCGTTCGTAAGTCTGTCAAGCTTAATAAGTCCCGTCTGAACGCCGCGGAAAGAATCCTTATTTTTATCAAGTTTCTGAAACTTATCCAAAACGGCGTCAATACCATCGCTCTCGCGAATATCTTTAACCGACGACGAATCGTTGGTTTTGGAAATTTCGTATACAAGCTCCTCGGCATATTGAACGCTTTTCAGATTGTCGTCGCTGGTCTGAGCGAATTTGATAATTTCTCTTGCCGATTTAATCAGTTTCCTGTTTATCGAGTCGCGCTTTACGATATCGAAATAGTGACTGTAATTCGCCGACGAGGGCGTAACTTGCGTAAGATTTGTAAGATAGGAAAGTCCGCCGCTTCTCTCCAGATTACCTTCGGTTTCCAGCTTGTCGGCAAGCGTGACCAAATCGAGGGGCTTATGCTCGTAGTAA
>CAMWWA010000138.1 GCA_947177825.1 uncultured Clostridia bacterium | reverse complement strand
AGATGGTGCCGCCCGCAAAGCTGTCGCCGCCGCCTACGCGGTCAACGATGGGATGCAAAGAATAGGTCTTGGAGTGATAGAACTCGCCGCTCTTTGCTTCGTAAATGCAAGCCGACCAGCCGTTATCGGAAGCCGAGTGCGATACGCGCAGCGAGGAAATAGCGTACTTAAAGCCGAGGTCCTTGCACATTCTCTGGAAGATATCCTTGTAGCCTGCAAGCTCGAGGTCGCCCTTGGTAACGTCGGTAGCGCCGGGCTTGTAACCCAATACGAGGTCTGCGTCCTCTTCGTTGCCGATGCACACGTCAACGTACTGCATAAGGTTGGTCATAACCTTTTTAGCCTTTTCGCTGGACCACAGCTTCTTGCGGAAGTTAAGGTCGCAGGAAACGGTTACGCCGTGCTTCTTGGCAGCCTTCAAAGCAGCTTCGGTAAGCTCTGCCGCGCTGTCGGAAACAGCCGGGGTGATACCCGTGAAGTGGAACCAGTCGGCACCCTTGAAGATAGCGTCGAAGTCGAAGTCCTTAGCGGTAGCCGTGGAAATGGAAGAATGAGCTCTGTCGTATACGACCTTGGAAGGACGAACGGAAGCGCCCGTTTCGAGGTAGTAGATACCAAGTCTTTCGCCGCAGTGAGCGATATGGTCGGTCTGAACGCCGTACTTGTTTAATGCCGCAACCGCGCAGTCGCCGATTTCGTTTGCGGGAACAGCGGTTACGAATTCAGCCTTGTGACCGTAGTTCGCGCAGGAAACCGCAACGTTGGCTTCGCCGCCGCCGTAGTTGATGTCGAATTCATCAGCCTGGATGAACTTTTCGTTGTTGGGGGTTGAAAGACGAAGCATAATTTCGCCCATGGTTACGATTTTTTTCATGATATGTAATCTCCTTTAATAATAAAGTTTTTTTATTTCAAATTTATTTTGCCTGTACGAGGTGAACGGCAAATCCGCCGAAGCTATCCTTTAAATACGCAACGGTCATATTGCCCGCCTTGTCGTACTTGAAGGAGCTTTCGTCCGCTTCGAAGCCGCGCATCTTAAGCTGATATACGGCGCGCTTAACCGAGTTGGTAGATACGGCGATGTGCCCCATATCGCCCTTGAAAGGCGACTTCATGCACTCGATATAAGTGGAAGCGAACACCGAGCTGTTGCCCACCTTCTTGGTGAAGCCGAAAGCCGCGTCGAACTTGTCGGCAACACTCTCCGCCTCCTCGGGGTTGGCGCAGTTGATACCGACGTGCACCATCTTGAAGCCGAGCATCTTGTCGATAGCCTCGCGGCACAACGCGGTTATGCCGGCCCAGTCCTCAGCCTCTAAAAGCTTGGAAGGAACTATCCAGCTGCCGCCGCAGCACACGATTTTGTCGTATGCGAGATAGGTGTTGAGGTTATCCGCCGTAACGCCGCCCGTGGGCATAAAGCGCATCGTGGTGTAGGGACCGCATACCGACTTTATGTAGGGAAGTCCGCCAGCCTGCTCTGCAGGGAAGAACTTTGCAAAGTCAAGTCCCAGCTCCAGCGCCTGCTCAATCTCGCTTGCCGAGGAAAGACCGGGCGCGAAGGGAATACCCTTGTCAAGGCAGTGCTTTACAACCTTGGGATTTAAACCGGGAGCCACGCAGAACTTTGCGCCCGCCTTGTAAGCGGCGTCAGCCTGCTCGCAGGTTAAAACCGTGCCCGCGCCGACGAGCATGTCGGGATAAGCCCCGGTCATCGCCTTGATTACCTGGTCGGCGCCCTTTGCACGGAAGGTAACCTCCGCACAGTTGATTCCGCCGTCGCGCAGAGCCTTTGCAAGCTGCTTTGCGTTTTCCACTTTGTCGAGCTTGATTACGGGAACGATACCAACGTTGCCCAGCTCTTCAACCAAATTGTCCAACTTTTGTTTAATGGTCATTTTTTCTCCTTTACGCGCGCGCAATGCGCAACATAATCTTACGCAATAATTATAGTCCTTCCGCCCCTTTCCCGTCCATATACAAAACGGATATATTCATATATTTTTAGGACATAATACATTTTTAACAAAAAAAGGCAGAGCGCTTGGCCCTGCCTTAGTTTTTTATTGAGTTTTACGGCTGCACGGGAATCATAATGTTCGAGCCGTCGGAAACGACGTCGGGAAGTTTGCCGTTCCACTTGTTGAGGTATTCTACGTACTTTAAGTACTCGGTGATAAGCTTAACCTCTTCCGCGGACTTGCCCTCGAAATCGATTTCGTATTCGACGGTTTCCGTGCCGTCCTCTGCCTCGACCGTATTTTCTTTAATAGTGAAGCCCAGCGCACGCGCCACTTCTATCGACTTTGCCTTGATTGCGTCCGCCTCGGCACGCGCCGCAAGCACCTGACCTTCCGCGCTTGCCTTTGCCTTTTCGATAGCCGCTTCCGCCTGCCTCTTGGCAACCTCCAGCTCCTTTTCGGCGTTGATTATAGCCGTTTCCTTTTCGTACTCCGCCTTCAGCTTTTCCTGCTCGGCAATCATCTTGTCCTCAACCGTCTTTTCGAAGCTGTCCGAAAAGTCTATGTTGGTAAGAACTACGGTGTTAATCGAAACGTAATAGTTGCTGTCTATAGCCTCCTTTACGGTCGACTCCACCTTGGGCGAAATGTTTGCGCGCGTTTCGATTATGTTCATAGCCGAATACGCCGAAAGCACCGACTTTGCCTTTTCGATAGTCACGCTTTGGATACGGTTGGAAAGCACGCTCAGCGAACCGTAGTTGGTGGCAATTTCAATCATCTTGGAAGTATCAATCTGATACTGCACGGTCATTAAGATGTCCATTGTCTGCGCATCCTTGGAGTACGCGGAGGTCTTAATGTCCAGATTCTGCACCTTGGCGTCGTATCTGTCGTACGACTCGGTTATCCAGAAATCGAAGTAGGTGCCCGCCGTTCTTACGTTCTGCGCCTTGCCCAGGTGCTTGACTACCGCAACCTCGCCCGCCTGCACGGTGTGGAAGCTGAACGGTATGAACAGGAACAGAATGAACGACAGCGCCGCCGCGCCGAAGCTTATACCGCTTGCAAGCGGCTTTTTGCTTACCTTTTTTCTGCCTGCGGGAGCAAACAGTCTGAAGCCCGAAGCAAACATGACCGCAACCATTATGCAAACGATAGTCGCAGCCATAAACAGAATGCCTAAAATAATTCCGATTGTCATTTTCGTTTCTCCTATGATTTTTTACAAGAAAATTATATCACTTTGCCGCCGCACCGTCAAGAAAGCTTTTATGCAATTTTTACAAGAAAACCGCAGGTTTTGGAATTTAGTTAAAAAACGACCGCGCGGCAACAAGCCGCGCGGTCGCGTTAAACCTTTTATTAAGTTAAATGCAGCCTTCCAAAAACTCCTCGGTTTCGGACTGGGGCGTAAAGCCGAGCGACTTTTCCACCAGCTCACCGCTTTTAAATACGGCAACCAGAGGAATGCTCATAACGCCGTAGCGCGAAGCAAGCTCTATGTTTTCGTCCACGTCCACCTTTACGAACTTGGCCTTGTCGCCGAATTTTTCGCTGCACTTTTCCATTACGGGCGCAAGCATCTTGCAGGGACCGCACCAGGTCGCGTAAAAGTCGCACACCACGGGCGTATCGCCGCTTATAAGTTTATCGAATTGTTCCTTGTTTACTTTTTCAACCATAATATCGTCCTCTTATTTATTATCCCTCAGAAAGCCGTAAATATCCGCGAACGCCGTCAAAAAGGTCTGACCGTCGCTCATGCGCTTTAAATTGCACGCGCCGCTTGCCATTTCGCTTTCGCCGATTACCGCGGTATATTTCGCGCCCAGCTTGTCCGCGTATTTGAACTGCGCCTTTATGGAACGCGCCATAT
>CAMWWA010000137.1 GCA_947177825.1 uncultured Clostridia bacterium | reverse complement strand
AATGGCTGGGGTAGCTGGATTTGAACCAACGAATGACGGAGTCAGAGTCCGTTGCCTTACCGCTTGGCGACACCCCAATATTCAATTTACTCATTCATTATATAGGACGTTGCGCAAAAATTCAAGCGTTTTTGCGTGCGTTTTTTATTTTATCCGAAAATTTTTAACGGGGTTGACATATCGCCTTGCGGGTTATACAATAATACCGTAAAAAAATCATAAAGGAGAAATTCATGTTAGGCAATTTCACTTACTGCAATCCCACTAAGCTCTATTTTGGCAAGGACGCGCTGGAAGGACTCAACCAAGAGCTGCCCAAGTACGGCAAAAACGTGTTGCTGGTTTACGGAGGCGGCTCGATAAAGAAGAACGGCATATACGATAAAGTCGTTGCCATTTTGAAGGCGAACGGCAAGAATATTTTCGAGGATGCGGGCGTTATGCCCAACCCCACGGCGGATAAGCTGAATGAAGGCATTGCGCGCGCGAGGGCGGCAAAAGCCGACCTTATTCTGGCGGTGGGAGGCGGCTCCGTGTGCGACTATGCCAAAGCCGTTTCCGTTTCGGTCAACTGTAACGAGGACGCGTGGGATAAATATTTTATCCGTTTCGAGGACGTTACCTGCGATATAGTGCCCGTCGGATGCGTGCTGACTATGGTGGGAACGGGCAGTGAAATGAACGGCGGCTCGGTAATTACCAACCACGCGCAAAAGCTTAAAATAGGTCACGTGTTCGGCGAAAACGTCTTCCCCAAGTTCTCTGTTCTCAACCCCGAATTTACTTACACGCTGCCAAAATATCAGATGGTATCGGGCATATACGACATTATGTCGCACATACTCGAACAGTACTTTTCGGGCACCGACGACAACACCAGCGACTACATAATGGAGGGGCTGTTGCGCTCGCTTATTCACAGCGCGGATATCGCCGTGGGCAACCCTACCGACTACGAAGCGAGGAGCAATATTATGTGGATTGCGACCTGGGCGCTGAACACGCTGGTTGCCAAGGGCAAGTCCACCGACTGGATGGTGCACATGCTCGGGCAGGCGGTCGGCGCGCATACCGACGCCACGCACGGAATGACGCTTGCAGCCGTGTCCATGCCCTATTACCGCTACATTATGCCCTACGGATTAAAGAAGTTTGCGCGTTATGCGGTGAACGTGTGGAACGTTAAGAGCGAGGGCAAGAGTGAGGAGCAGGTCGCTTCGGAGGGCTTGTCCGAAATGGAGAAGTGGATGAAAAAGATTGGGCTTGTTATGAACCTGACCGACCTGGGGGCAACCGAGGATATGCTGGACGGTTTGGTTGAAAGCACGCTTATTATGGACGGCGGCTACAAGGTGCTGGATAAGGCTGAAATAAAGCAAATATATAAGGCAAGTTTATAAAAATTAACCCCGTAATATGGCAAAATTAAGCGCCCGCGCAACGGTATTCCGTTGCGCGGGCGCCCTGCTTTTATTTAACGGTTATTACAACCCTATTTCCTTATCCGTGGGAATATGGTCGCCCATTCTGCCGCTCAAAAATTCGTCGTACGCCTTCAAATCGAAGTAGCCCGTGCCCGTCAGTCCGAACACGATAACCTTCTTTTCGCCCGTCTTTTTGCATTCCAGCGCGGCGTCGATTGCGCCCTTGATTGCGTGCGAGGATTCGGGTGCGGGAAGGGTGCCTTCGATTTTTGCAAAGGTAACCGCCGCCTCGAAAACCTCCGTCTGGGTGTAGGACTTAGCTTCCATATATTTGTCGTCGTACAGCTTGGAAAGCACGGGGCTCATGCCGTGGTATCTCAGTCCGCCGGCGTGGTTGGGGCTGGGGATGAAGTCGCAGCCGAGAGTGTACATCTTTGCCTGCGGACAAATCTTGCCCGTGTCGCAGAAGTCGTAGCGGTAGGTGCCGCGCGTGAACGAAGGACAGCTTGCAGGCTCCACGGCGATTATGCGCGGATTGGATTTTCCCTGCAGCTTTTCGGCAACGAAGGGCGCGATAAGTCCGCCCAGGTTGGACCCGCCGCCAGCACAGCCGACTATGACGTCGGGCTTTCTGCCTATCTTGTCGAGCGCGGTCTTGGTTTCCAAACCGATTACCGACTGGTGCAGAAGCACCTGGTCGAGCACCGAGCCGAGAACGTAGCGCGTCTTGTGCTCGGGGTCGGTCACCGCCGCCTCAACCGCCTCGGAGATGGCGCAGCCCAGCGAGCCGTTAGTGCCGGGGTGCTCCTTTAAAATCCTTCTGCCCGCCTCGGTCGTGTCGGAGGGGGAAGCGACGACGTTTGCGCCGTAAACGTTCATAACGTTGCGCCTGAAAGGCTTCTGCTCGTAGGATACCTTGACCATATACACGTGTACGGGCATGCCGAAGTGCGCGCCCGCCATTGCAAGCGCCGTGCCCCACTGGCCCGCGCCCGTTTCGGTGGTAACCGCTTTCAAGCCCTGCTTTTTGGCGTAGTAAATCTGCGCCGCCGCCGAGTTGAGTTTGTGCGAGCCCGAGGTATTGTTGCCCTCGAACTTATAATAAATCTCCGCGGGGGTGCCCAGATATTCTTCCAGACCGTAAGCGCGGATTAAGGGGCTGGGTCTGTACAGCTTATAAAAATCGCTTATCGGCTTGGGTATGTCGATATATTCGTCCGTCGCGTTGAGCTCCTGCTCGGCAAGCTCTTCACAGAAAACGTTGCAAAGCTCTTCCTTGGTGCAGGGCTGTTTCGTTGCGGGGTTGATGAGGGGAGCGGGCTTGTCTTTCATAAAAGCCTTGATATTCAGCCATTTTTTGGGCAGCTCCTCTTCGGTTAAGTATACTTTGTAAGGCACGTCTTTCACGGTCTTTCAACCTCCCTAAGCCGCGTTGAATTTTTTTGCCGCGGTTTATAAGTAATTGCAGTTATTATATGCGTTTTTTATAAATTTGTCAACGGTATTTATGTATATTATTTAATAATTATACAATATTTGCGTTTAAATATAAATAATTATACATTTTATTTTGTGTTGCAAAAATTTTTGCGCGGTGATAAAATATAGGCGGTATATTTTATGGCGGACAGGCAAAAGATAGCACAACTGGATATTGAGGTAAAAGCAGGATTGTTGACGGGCAGCGGCTTCTGGCGCACGGCGGAGTGTAAGGAAATCGGCTTGCCTTCGGTTAAGCTTTCGGACGGCCCCAACGGTATGCGCGTGCAGGCAAAGCGCCCCAACCACCTGGGGCTGGGCGGTTCTTTTCCTGCGACGTGCTTTCCCACGGCTTCCGCGGTTGCGTGTTCGTTTGACGAAGAGCTCTGCGAAGAGCTGGGCGAACGCATCGGGCGCGAGGCGGCTTCGTTCGGCGTTTCTATGGTGCTGGGGCCCGGACTGAATATAAAGCGCAGTCCGCTGTGCGGAAGGAATTTCGAATACTTTTCGGAGGACAGCTATCTTTCTGGCAAGATTGCCGCGGCGTACGTCCGCGGAATACAGAGCACGGGCGTAACGGCGTGCGTAAAGCATTTTGCGGTCAACAGCAGGGAGTACGCACGTATGTTCTGCGACAGCCGCGTGGACGAACAGACGCTGAGGGAAATCTACCTTACGGGTTTCGAAATCGCCGTAAAGGAGGGCAAGGCGGGCGCGGTTATGTCCGCGTATAACAGACTCAACGGCGAGTACTGCAATCAGAGCCGCTATCTGCTGACCGACGTTCTGCGCACCGAATGGGGCTTTGACGGTTTGGTCGTGTCCGACTGGGGCGGCAGCCGCGGAAGGGTAAAGGCGCTTAAAGCGGGCGCCGACCTGGAAATGCCTGCGTGTGCGATTTCCGCCGCGGAGGTCATTGCCGCGGTCAAGAGCGGAGAGCTGGACGAGAGCATCGTGGACGACAGCGTGGAGCGCATTGCGAATTTTGCGTGCAAGTCGCAGGCAATCG
>CAMWWA010000136.1 GCA_947177825.1 uncultured Clostridia bacterium | reverse complement strand
TCCGCCTGCATATAATAGGTGGTTTCGTACGCCAGCTTATCCGCCGCAATCTCCTGCGTGCAAGCCTCGTCGGCAAAGAATTTCAAGCCGACCGCCTGAGCCAGCGCCGCCGCGGAAATGCCGTCGCTCTTGAATACGGGCTTGCCGTCCGCGCCGCTCACCGCGCTTATCTTCGCCTTCGCCAAAGTCCATTCAACCGCCGCCTCGTTATCGGCAAGCGCGCCGTCGTAAACCGCAACTGAAAGCAGTGCCTTCTTCAAGGTCGTAGCCGTCGCCCATTCATAGCTGTCGCCGTCCTTCAGAGCAAACACCGCCTTATATGTGCCTGCGTTCAAGCCTGCAACCGTCTTGCTGTCGACCATCGCCATAAGCGCACTGTCAAACCCTTCGAAGTCGTCCGCCGCAGGCTTCAGCTCGTCGCCCGTGTAGGACAGGGTTCCAGTATAAACGGGCAGAGCAACCTTCGCTTTGGTAATAACTATTTGCGCCGTCATATCGGCAATCGCGCTGAAGTTTTCGTTGTCGTGCGCAAACTTAGCCGTAACAGGGTGCGTGCCGACTGCCGAAACCTCGTTACCCGTATAGGAAACGGTTATCCAGTCGGGCAATTCGATGCCGCCGATAAATATGCTGTGCGCCTCGCCGTCGTAAACGAACGTAGCGTTTTCGAACGTAATGCCCGTCAAATCGTAAGCCTTCGCGTCGATTTTCAGCACCGCCGTCATATCTTCGGGCTGCTCGTACAAATCCAAATCAACGGTAAATCTTGCCGTCACGGTGTAAGTGCCCATGTCAACCGCGCCTTCGAACGCCTCGCCGTCAACAAGGTACTCAACCGTCACGTAGCCGGGCAAAGTACCCGTCAACGCAATGGTATGCGTTTCGCCGTCGTAGGTCACGGTCACGTTTTCGAAAGTAACGCCCGAAAGGTCCGCCTCCGCCTTTTCGATAGTCAGGGTTACGGTCCTGTCTTCAATGACCTCGTAAAGGTCGTTGCCCGTCGATATGCTTGCGGTGATTCTGTACTCGCCCGCGTTCTTCAGCTCGTCGGCAGATACTTCCACCCACTCGCCGTACACGCATCTCTCATAGAGGTATTCAACCGACACTTCCACCGCCGTGCCGCTCTGGTCCGCAACGGTACCCGTCAGCTCGATTTTAACAATCACGTTCGGGTTATAAACCGCGGTGAATTGCGTACCGCTGCCCTCCGCACCCGTCGCAACGAACGACAAGCCGTCCTCGTCGTACTGCGGCTTTGCGCCTATTACGAAAGTCGCCTCTCTATCGGCGATAGCCTTATAGTTGGGATTGGTGTGCGCAAACTTCGCAACGACTACGTAGCCTTCCAGATTGAGCTCTGCGAACACGAAAGGATTATCCGCGTCGCGCTCCTCGCCGTCATACTCGTAGGTCACGGTCACGCCGTCGGGCACGTTCTTTACTTCCGCCGTCAGGGTAAGACCGAGCGAAGTGGACTGACTCTTAAACTCAATCTTGTCCGCCTCGGGATAGTCCGCCTGCTCGATTGTCAGAGTCGCCGTAAGCGTTTTGGTAATGTCGTTATAATTGTCGCTGTTGTGCGTAAAGCTTACGGTGTATTCGTAAGTGCCCGCGTCCGCAAACTGGGTTGCGCTCTGATTCGTTACCGTGTAAACGGCTTCAACGCCGTCGGGCAGGGTACCGGAAATCGCAATGCCGTGCATGTCGCCGTCGTAAACAACCGTGTCGCCGTCAAAATCCACGTTAATCACGTAGTTTGCTTTTGCGACCTCAAGGGTAACCTCTCTGTTGCTTATCTCGGCATACGCGTCGTCGCCGGTGGAAATGCTTGCGGTAATTCTGTACTTGCCCGCATTGCACAAATCCGCCTTGGAAACGGTCTGCCACGAACCGTTGACCTCTTTTTCGTAGAGGTATTCCACCGTCACGGCAACCGAAGCGCCGTTTATATCCGCAACGCTGCCCGTCAGTGCGATATCAATCGCCGCCGCAGGGTCATATGTCGCGGTAAACTGAGTGCCGCTGCCCTCCGCGCCCGTCGCAACGAACGCCAGTCCGCTTTCATTATACACGGGCTTGTGGCTTATTTTAATAACCGCCGTCTTTTCGCCGATAGCCTTATAATTGGGGTTGGAGTGCGTAAACTTCGCAACCACCTCGTAGCCGCTCTCGTTCAGCTCGGTGAACTCGAAAGGCGTGTTCTGCTCCTTTCCGTTATAAACGTAGGTAACCGTAACGCCGTCGGGCACGTTCGTCGCTTCCGCCGAAAGTGTTGTACCCACCGAAGCCGACTTGTTTTCGAATTTAATGCCGCTGGCACCGGGGTAGTCCGCCTGTTCGATTTTCAAAGTCGCCGAAAGCGTTTTGGTAATGTCGTTATAGTTTGCGTTATTGTGCGTAAAAGTTACGTTAACCGTATACGTGCCCGCATTCGTAAACGTAAAGGGCGTTGTCTGCGTAGTGCCGTCGTATTCGTAATTTACGGTAACTTCGGAAGGCACCTCTCCGCCGCTTATCGCCGGGGTGTAATCTACGCCGTCGGCGTAAGTAACGGGGCTTACGACTTCAAGCTTAATTGCGCTCACGTCAAAGCTAGCCTTGTTTATGGTAAGCGTTGCTTCTCTTGTCGCCGTAATTTCGTTATAGTTGGGGTTGCTGTGCGTGAACGTTAAAGTTACGGTATAAACGCCTGCGTCGGTCACGCCGCTTTCCGCCGCGCCCGCAACCGTTTGCCCGTTCTTGGTATAGGTGTAAACGAAGTTTACGCCGCTCATAACCTGCTTGGAAACAGGGTCCTTGACGTCGCCCGTCGCTTCAATCTTTTGCGCCGTGCCGTCGTAGGTATGCCCCGTTCCGTTCCCGTTCAGCTTGACAGAGCTTATATCCAGCGTGCCCTTGTCGATTACGGGATAGAAATTCGAAGTTTGACCGCCGTAGGTCGCCGTCATTGTCAGCGGAGCTGCACCTGCCGCAAGAGTGCCCGTAATGGTAACGTCCTTGTTAGCCACGGGCAAGAAGTCAAATCCGCTGTAATTCCACTTTGCCGTAACCGTAAGGTTGGTCTTCAAATCTTCGTTAGTCAGGTTTTCGGAATAGGTTAAATGCGTGCCGCCGTCGTCGTATTCGGCTTGCAGCTCCATAACCTGCGAAGCAATAACGGTAATATCCTTGTCGCCCGTCTTGTTGTCGGAAGTGCGCTTTGCGCGTATCGTAACCGTGCCCGCCGTAAGCGACGCCGCCTTGGGAAGCGAAAGCGTATAATCTTCCGGTTGTACAAGCTCCTTTGTAATTCCGTCCTGATAAACGCCGTTAACGGTTATGTAATTCTTTATAGAATAGGTACCGTCGGTCAGCGTGAACGCGTCGTAGAACTGCGCGCCGTCGTCAACAATTATTTCCAGACTACTTACAGACTGCGTTTTATAATTTATGGATATAGTACCCGTTGCCGTATCATAGTTGTTTATGTTGCTTGCGTCGGGCGTAAACTCCCATTCATATGGAGTAGTTTTAAACCCGTTGGGACCGGTCGGCTGTTGTCCCGACTTCCAGGCAAAAGTTCCCGGCGTGGCGTTAGCCGCCGTGTTTTTCAGCTCGGGCAACGTGCAGTTGTTGTACGTTGCGTAAATACCCTTTTTTACGTTCGTATCCACGAAGTCCGCGCTGACGTTGGGTGCCGACTTGTCTATTATTATTTTAAACGACTTATCACCGGTGCTCTTATCGTCCCACTGATAGCCGCTTTTAAGCGTCATAGTAACCGTGTAGGTGCCCGCCGCTTTGATATTAGTCACCGCAACCGACTGCGCAGCATTGCCCAGCTTGTCCTCATACATAGTGGACTTTACGCTCATATACGTGGTATTGTTGCCGTAAATTTCGGAATCATACCATTTGGGAACGTCGTCACCCGTAAGGTCGCTTA
>CAMWWA010000135.1 GCA_947177825.1 uncultured Clostridia bacterium | reverse complement strand
AGCTTATCTTTTCGTGTCTGTCAAGCGGATATCTGAAAAGCGTATTCGCATCAAGGTTTTCAGCGTACATATCCACGGCGGTAATACCGTGGTTTTCGTAAGTCGTATAATAATATATGCCCTTGTCGGCGTTGCAGCAGGACGTATAGATGGTTATTTCATATTTCCCTTCGTCCACCAGGCAACAGCCGCGCTGTTGCTCTACCGAGCCGAGGATATGAAAAAACTGATTTACGCTCTCTTCTTCCGAACTTCCCGATACCGAATTCATTTTGGTAAAGGCTACCCTTACAAACCGTGATTGGGAAGATAAGTCACCGGGCAATCCCAAAGCCCCCATGCCGCGGCTATACGCCTTTAGCGGAAGCTTGTCCGAAAACAAGTTTTTCGGTTCCCGAGGCGATAACCTCATATAATTGTTCAGATTGAACATCTGCTCGTCGAAGGGCGGATTGTTGGTAAGCACGCCCACGGGGTTGTCGTAAATCTTAAACCCCTCCTTCACGCTTTCCACCGTAATTGCCCTATGCTTATCCGCGATAATCCAATGCAGTTGCGAAACGGGCAACTTATCACTATACGGCAGGTTGGTCAGATTTATTTTTTCAAGCAGTTTAACCGCTTCGTCCACGGTCGCGCACTTGCCAAGGATATAAGGAATAAACTCGAATTGCGCCACGTTGATTTTATCTGGAACTGGGTCGTTATAGTAAGCGTTGCCCACGAAATTAAGCCCCGCCATACCAAGCCCCTTTTCGTTGACGGCGTCATAATAAAGCGGGATATCCTGCACGAAAGCCATTCCTATCATAGCATAGTGCGTTGCCATTTTTTCGCCGCTGCGCAATGCGAAGGGGAAATTGCGTGGAGTAACGGTCACTTCCTCCGTATAAGAAAATTCGTAATCGAGCGTACGCCCGAAGTAAAAATCTTTTGTTTTATAAGTTGCCGCTGTGCACATAGTTTATCGTCCTCTTTTCAATGATTGCCGTTATCACACAAAAAAATGCCTTAAATAATCAATCCCAAAGTATCTTATTTATGCTCTTTGCAACTTACTTTATATACTTCCAGCTTGAATACCACAACAGAGTCAAGCATATTCTTATCGAACGCCCAATCGCGTTTACCCGTAGATTGCACCATAAGCAAACTGAGCCCGTGCATTTTTTCTTCGTAATCGTGGACCATGCTGACCTTCCCGGTACCTATAACGCTTTTATAGGAGGCGGTATAATTACATGCCGTACCGTCGTCATTCAACGAATATACTCTATGATTTGTATCTAACTCAAAGCCAACTTGCGGACTCTTTTCAATCAGACCGATTTTTCGCCCTTCCTTTGCGCCGTGAAAATAGAACGTAAATTTCGCATCTTTAAGTTCAAAACCGAAATTAAGCGGAATTATATACACTTCACCGTCGTCGTTAAAGCCCAACCGACAACACGTGCAGCTTTTAATGACTTCAGTTATTTCGTTAATATCCGTGATTTCCCTGTCTGCTCTTCTCATTTTTCTTATCCTCAAACCTAATCAACATAACTATTATAAAATGAATTTGCAGAAAAAACAAGCAAGCGCATTTGCACTTGCTTACTTTTTTGAAATCCGGCAACGTCCTTCTCAGCGGCGCGCGGAATGGCGCCGCCTGTTGGACTTGAAGTGCCCCCACTTTTTAAAACTGCTTGTTTTAGACAGTTTTAAGAAATTATGCTCAACTTATGCTCAATACTAAAAACTATAAAACAAATACGAAAATTATCATTTCTGAATGTTAATACTTTAAAGTCATGTCTAGTAATTCAACAATAAAAGGCTATAAAATAAATATGTTTATTTGACAAAATACCTATATGTTTGTACAATAAATGCATTGGAGTAAAATTATGGATATACAAATTAAAAACTGCAAAAATATTGACTGCGGGTCAATTCATATTGAGGACAATCATTTAAATATCAAATACGCTATAAATGGCACGGGTAAGTCTACCATTGCACAAGCAATAGAATTTCAGATCACTAATAAAGATAATAGTTTATTGATTCCTTTTAAGTACTTGGATGAATCACCTTTAACTGATGAGCATACACCCTACACTACTTTTAGTGCTCCAGTATCAAAGATTGCGATTTTTAATGAGGATTATGTGAATCAATACATATTCCAACCTTCTGAATTAATCGCTAATAGTTTTGAAGTCTTTATTAAAACTCCCGACTATGACACACAAATGGAAAATATAAAAAATCTGGTAAAAGACATAAATACTATGTTTGCACAAAATCCAGAATTAAATGATTTAATTGAAGAGCTTTCGTTGTTTATTTCTGGATTTGGAAAAGCAGCGAATGGCTATTCAAAAACAGGATCAATAGGTAAAGGTATTGCTAAAGGTAATAAAATAAAAAATATTCCAGCATCATTAATTGACTACACGCCCTTTATTCAAAGTGAAAAACCTGCAAATTGGCTTTCATGGCAATATAAAGGTGAAGAATTTTTAGATTTTTCAGAAAAATGTCCTTATTGTGCTACTTCTTTATCTAACGAAAACAAACAAAAAGTAAGATTGGTAGCTACGGAATATGATGCCAAATATGTAACTGAACTGCAAAAAATGTTAAATGTATTTCAGTCGTTAAATGATTACTTTACGGACGAGGTTAAAAATGTAATCTTAACCCTTTCTAATCTCCAAACAGAGTTCAATAAAGAACAGATTAACTTTTTGAAAGAAGTAAAATCCCAAGTAGAAATTTTGTATGCACATTTGATGCATATAAAATATTTAAATTTTAATAGTCTTAAAAATATTGATACTGTTATCAATTATTTAAATAACGAAAAAATCGACCTATCATTACTTGGACATATTAATTCAGTATTTACTCAATCTAAAATAGCCCCCATAAATACTGAGTTAGATAAAATTATAGCACAAGCGGGACAACTGCAAGGTGCTGTAGCAAGACAGAAAGCATTAATCGCCACAACTATACAAAAATACCAATCAGAAATCAATGGCTTTCTTGAAAGTGCAGGTTATAAATATAATGTAGCAATTAGCGAAGACGAACAACAAGAAAAGTATTATTTAATTTTAAAAAGCAACGAATCGGATAAAGAATTAGATAATGTTAAAGAGCATTTAAGCTTTGGAGAACGTAACGCTTTTGCTTTAGTTCTTTTTATGTATAAAACTTTAAAGGAAAATCCGGATATCATTGTATTGGATGACCCTATTTCATCTTTTGACAAAAACAAAAAATACGCAATTATTGATAAATTATTTAAAGGCAACGGTTCTTTTCAAGGCAAAACGGTAGTTATGCTAACCCATGACTTTGATCCAGTTGTCGATTTAATTCATACTCCCAGCATTAAATGCCGTTTCCAACCCCAACCCGTAGCCACTTTTATTGAAAACAATAATGGGGTTTTAACCGAAAAACCCATTAGAGCTCAAAATATTAAATCGTTTATTGAGCTCTCTCTTTATAATATTGAGCACTCTCCCGACGAAATTAATAAAATGATTTATCTTAGGAGATATTTAGAGGCTATAGGCAATAAGGGATTAGCCTGGGAACTACTATCAAATATTTTTCATGCTGACAGAGAGCAGCCTATTCTTCAAAGTGAACAGAGCCGCCCGATGACAGAAGAGGAAATCACCGCGGCCAGCAACATTATTTTAGAAAAAATCCCTAATTTTGATTATACTCGTGTTTATGCTAGAGCACACAACACTGCAGAAATGATTGACCTTTATGAACATACCACTAACGGATATGAAAAGGTTCAATTATATAGGTTAATCAATAATGGGCAAATATCCGATACTATTTTTAAAAAATTTGTAGACGAGGCTTATCATATTGAGAACGACAACCTATTTCAATTAAACCCTGCAGAATATCCCACTATTCCTAATTATATAAC
>CAMWWA010000134.1 GCA_947177825.1 uncultured Clostridia bacterium | reverse complement strand
TTCGAACCACTGCGTGCTTGCGGTTATCGCGCTGTTCATTGGCAGAGAAACGACGAATCGTGCAAGCGAGCCGATGCGTTCGCTGCGCATGGGATTGCGCTTATAAGCCATTGCAGAAGAGCCGATTTGCGACTTTTCGAAAGGCTCCTCGATTTCCTTCATATTCTGCAAAATTCTTATATCGTTGGAGAATTTGTAAGCGCTCTGCGCAATCTGCGAAAGTACGCAAAGCACGTTGTAATCGAATTTTCTGGGATAGGTCTGCCCCGTTACGCCGTAAACCTTGTCGTAACCGAGCTTATTGACAACCTTCTTTTCGAGCTCTTTAATTTTAGCCTCGTCGCCGTTGAAAAGCTCCATAAAGCTTGCCTGCGTGCCCGTCGTACCCTTAACGCCCCTCAGCTTAAAGCAGTTTTCAAGATTGACAAGGTTGTTGTAGTCCATTTCCAGGTCCTGCAACCACAGCGTTGCCCTCTTGCCTACCGTGGTAAGCTGTGCCGGCTGAAGGTGCGTAAACCCGAGCGTGGGCAAATCTTTATATTTTAAAGCAAAATTTTTGAGCTTTTCCATCACGTTGACAAGCTTTTTCTTTATGATAGAAAGCGCGTCGGCAATTATTATAAGCTCCGAATTGCAATCGACGAAACAGCTCGTTGCGCCCAGGTGAATTATGGGCATTGCCGACTTTGCCTGCGCGCCGAACGCCTTGACGTGCGCCATTACGTCGTGCCTTACCTCTCTTTCGTATTGCTCCGCAAGTTCGAAATTAATGCTTTCGGCATACTTTTTCATTTCGTCCACTTGCTCTTTGGTTATGTTGAGCCCCAATTCCATTTCGGATTCGGCAAGAGCTATCCAAAGCTTACGCCATAATTTAAAACGCTTTTCGTCGGAAAACGCTTCGGACATTTCCCTGCTTGCATAGCGGGTAATCAAAGGGTTGACGTATACGCTGTTATCTGTCATATTTATCTCCGTTTTTCTTAATTTTCATTATTTTTATGTTTGATTATCAATGTAATTATCAACATCACGATTAAAACGACTGCGGCAATCCCCGCAATAATCGAGCCCGTGAATATGGTAAACAAGCCGATTAGCAACGAAATCGCGTTACTATTTGCGGTAAAATAAACTATTATGCCCACGATTGCGCACAAAATGCCTGCCGCAAGTACGCCGCATATCAATGCCAACGCCGTCTTTTTATTCATGTTACCTTGCTTTTACGGGCGCGGGGTATTCAACGCCGAAAGTTTCCACCCTGACCGACTTCATAGTCTTGTCCGCCCTGGGCTTGTCGTTTCTGTCCGTAGCTACGGAAGCAATTTCGTCAACCGTGTCGATTCCCTCCGTCACCTTACCGAACGCGGCGTACTGCCCGTCAAGATGGGAAGAATTTGCGTGCATAATAAAAAACTGCGAACCTGCGCTGTCGGGATGATAAGCACGCGCCATGGAGATTACTCCGCGCTCGTGTTTGATATCATTCTGCTTAAAACCGTTTAAAGCAAACTCGCCCTTGATATTGTAGCCGGGTCCTCCCGTGCCGATGCCTGCAGGGTCGCCGCCCTGAATCATAAAGCCCTTAATTACGCGGTGAAATATAAGTCCGTCGTAAAAGCCGCTGTTTGCAAGCGCAATAAAATTATTAACCGTGTTGGGCGCCTTGTCGGGATAAAGCTCCAATTTAATCGTATTTCCGTTTTCCATCGTTATGGTTGCTACGGGATTGCTCATATTTTACCTCACTTAAATAATTGATTATTTTATTCTTCGGCGTACTTTTCGATTTTTACGCCTGCTTCTTTGAATAGCTGCATCGAAAACTCGTCGGGATAGCCCTCCTTGTAAACGACGCGCGAAATTCCGGAATTGATTATAATTTTTGCGCAGATTACGCAGGGCTGGTGCGTACAATAAAGAGTGCATCCTTCAACGCTACACCCCACGCGCGCCGCCTGAATTATGGCGTTCTGCTCGGCGTGAACGGCATAACACAGCTCGTGCCGCGTGCCGCTTTCAATGCCCTGCTCCTTACGCATACAAACGCCCTTGTCGGCACAGCTCTTTATTCCCTGGGGCGCGCCGTTGTAACCCGTCGCAATAACGCGCTTGTTTTTAACGATTATCGCGCCGACGTGCCTGTTTTGCTGAAAGCAACTCGACCAACTGCCGATTTGCACCGCCATATCCATAAAACGCTTATCCCACTTATCCATAGAACACCGCCAAGTTTGTTTACTCACGTATTATTTTACCACAACCTTACACAAAATGCAATTTTTTGATTTGCACTGTTTGATTTAATTTGCTTAAGTTTATAAATTATTTGTAAAAAAATTTATTATCGGAGGAAATTTTCTCAATGAGTATCAAGCCTTTGTTCGACAAAGTCGTTGTCGAAGCGGTTAAAGCCGAAGAAAAGTCAAAGGGCGGCATCATTCTGACCGCCGCCGCACAGGAAAAGCCCGCCACCTGCCTTGTGGTTGCGGTAGGTCCCGGCGGTGTTATCGACGGAAAAGAAGTTACTATGCAGGTTAAGGTCGGCGACAAAGTTCTGCTTTCCAAATACAGCGGAACCGAAGTCAAGCTTGACGGCAAAGAATACACCATTATTCGTCAGAGCGATATTCTGGCGGTTGTAGACTGATTTATAAGGAGATATTTTGGTTATGGCTAAACAGATTAAGTACGGCGACGAAGCCAGAAAAGCGCTTGAAAACGGCGTAAACGTAATTGCAGACACGGTTAAAATAACGCTTGGTCCCAAGGGCAGAAACGTGGTTTTGGATAAGAAATACGGCGCTCCCCTCATCACCAATGACGGTGTGACAATCGCAAAGGAAATCGAGCTTGAGGACCCGTTTGAAAATATGGGCGCACAGCTTGTTAAGGAAGTTTCCACAAAGACCAACGACGTTGCCGGCGACGGCACCACCACAGCAATGGTTCTTGCACAGGCAATCATCCGCGAAGGATTGAAAAACCTTGCCGCAGGCGCCAACCCCATTATTCTTAAAAAGGGCATTGCAACCGCAGTTGATACCGCGGTAGAAAAGATTAAGTCCATCTCCAAGCCCGTTGAAAACAAGCTTGCAATTTCGCAGGTTGCCTCCATTTCCGCAGGCGACGAAAAAATCGGCGAACTCATTGCAAACGCTATGGAAATCGTCGGCAAGGACGGCGTTATCACCGTTGAAGAGGGCAAATCCATGTCCACCGAACTCACTACCGTAGACGGTATGCAGTTCGACAGAGGCTACGCTTCCGCTTATATGGTTACCAACACCGAGAAGATGGAAGCCGTACTCGACTCCCCCTACATTCTTATCACAGATAAGAAAATTTCCGCTTTACAGGAAATTCTGCCCGTCATCGAGCCCATCGCTCAGCAGGGCGCAAGACTTCTGATTATTGCCGAAGACGTCGAAGGCGACGCGCTGGCGGCATTAATCGTAAACAAACTCAAAGGCGTTTTAAACTGCGTTGCGGTCAAGGCTCCCGGTTTCGGCGACAGAAGAAAGGCAATGCTCGAAGATATCGCAATTCTGACGGGCGGCACCGTAATTTCTTCCGATTTGGGCTATGAATTCAAGGACGTCACTCCCGATATGCTGGGCAGAGCGGCTCAGGTTAAGGTTGACAAGGACAACACCACCATTATCGACGGACACGGCGACGCAAAGGCTATCAAGGCGCGCGTTGCTTCCATCAAGGCGCAGATTGCCGAAACGACTTCCGACTACGACAAGGAAAAATTGCAGGAAAGACTTGCAAAGCTTGCCGGCGGCGTTGCGGTTATAAATGTAGGCGCGGCTACCGAAGTTGAAATGAAGGAAAAGAAATTGCGCATCGAGGACGCGCTTGCGGCTACCCGTGCGGCGGTTGAAGAAGGAATCGTTCCCGGCGGCGGCGTTGCACTCCTTTCGGCTACTTCCGAGCTTACAAAGCTTGT
>CAMWWA010000133.1 GCA_947177825.1 uncultured Clostridia bacterium | reverse complement strand
AGCAGCACGGCTTAACCAACGCGGACATTCGTTACCGCCAGCGCGACCTCGATTTGATTGTCAATCCCGAGGTCAAAAAGACCTTCGTTATGCGCTCCAGAATCTTAAAGGAAATCAGGGCGTATCTCGACAACTTGGGATATCTGGAAGTGGATACCCCCGTGCTGACCACGCTGGAAATAGGCGCGGCGGCGCGCCCCTTCAAGACGCACCACAACGCCCTCGATATCGATATGTACCTGCGTATCGAAACCGAGCTGTACCTTAAAAGGCTTATCGTCGGCGGTCTGGAAAGGGTGTACGAGGTGGGCAGAATTTTCCGCAACGAGGGCATGGACGCCTTCCACAACCCCGAGTTCACCACGATTGAAATGTACCAGGCGTACACCGATTATTTCGGCATGATGGACCTCATCGAGGATTTGTATAAGACCGTCACCGAAAAGGTGTGCGGAACTACGCAGATAAGCTATCAGGGCACCGCAATAGACATGGGCGCAAAGTGGACGCGCCTTACCATGAAGGAAGCGGTCAAGAAATACTGCGGCGCGGACTACGATACGTGGGCGGACGACGAGGCGGCGCGCAAGGTCGCAAAGGATTTGCACTGCGAAGTGGAAGAGGGCGAAAAGGCTACCAAGGGTCACGTTCTCATTGCGCTGTTCGAAGCGTTCGTCGAGGACAAGCTGGTTCAGCCGACCATAATATACGACTACCCCGTGGAAAATTCCCCCCTTGCAAAGCGCAAGCCTACCGACAATGCGTTCACCGAAAGGTTCGAGTATTTTATATGCGCTCACGAATTCGGCAACGCGTTCTCCGAGCTCAACGACCCCATCGACCAGAAACAGCGCTTCGTTAAGCAGGTTGCCGAAAAGAGGGCTGCGGAGCCCGGCTGCAACGCGCAGGTGGACGAAGATTTCATTACGGCGCTCGAATACGGTCTGCCCCCCACGGGCGGTCTTGGCATGGGCGTGGACAGGCTCGTAATGCTGCTCACGGACAGCAGCACGATACGCGACGTTATTTTATTCCCCACAATGAAACCTAAAAAGTAAGGCGTAAGGCATATGACGTACAAATACGAAATTCTTGCACAACTGAATAAGTTCAAGGGTAAAGACAGAAACAGAATGCACGTGCCCGGTCACAAGAATTCGGGCGACTTTAAGGCGCAGTTTCCCGTTGCGCCCATCGACCTGACCGAGCTTAGCATCACCGACGATTTAAGCTGTCCCGCAGGCGTCATCAAAAAGGCGCAGGAGGATATCGCTTCGATTATCGGCGCGAAAAAGGCGTATATAACCACCGACGGTTCGTCGTCGGGCGTGCTTGCAATGCTCTACGTTGCGGCGGCTCTGGGCAACAAGGTCATAGTGCCGCGCAACTCGCACAAGAGCGTTTTCAACGGCTGCAAGCTTTTGAATATCGAGCCCGTTATAGTGCAGGGCGCAGAGGTGGACGGCGTGCTCACGCCGCCTCCGCCCGAGCTTATCCAGACGCTTATCGTCAACGACGTCAACATAGCGGGCATGATAATCGCTTCGCCCGACTACTACGGCAATATCGCGCCGCTTGACAAGTATGCGGAAGTTTTAAAGAAGTATGACAGGCTGCTGTTCGTGGACGGCGCGCACGGCGCGCACCTCTGCTTAACCGCCGACAAGGCGGGATATGCCGGCAAATATGCCGATATGTGGGTGGACGGCGCGCACAAGACTCTGCCCGTTTTAACGCAGGGCGCGGTGATTGCCGTCAACAACGAAAAGCTCGTTGCGCGCGTAGAGGACGCGCTTTCGGTGTTCCGCACGACGTCGCCCAGCTTCCCCGTAATGGCAAGCGTGGAGTACGGCTATAAGTACTTTTTAAACAACCCCAAGCTTCTGACGCGCGCACAGGTTGCGGTTAACGAACTTAAAGCGGAGCTTAAGGGCATCACCTTCTATCCCTCGCAGGACGGCACCAAGCTTGCGGTAGATTTTAAGCCGCTGGGCGTGTCGCCCTACCTTGCGCAGGCGTTCCTGGAAAAGAAGGGCATATATCCCGAAATGAACGACGGCAGATATCTTTTGTTCTATATTTCGCCGTCTACCGACCCCCGTCACGTTGCCGAACTTAAGTCGGCTTTGCTTTCGGTGTGCGGCGCCAAAAAGATGAAGAACACCTACAAGGACGTGCCGCCCGTGCCTACCGCGGAAAGAACTTACAGCTTCCTGTACGCCTACCGCCAGAAGTACGAGTGGGTGCCTTTGAAGAGCGCGGTCGGCAGAATGTGCGCCGACAACGCGGGCATAACGCCGCCCTGCCTTCCCGTGGTTATCGCGGGCGAAATCGTAAGCGAGCAGGCGGTGCAGGCGCTTACCAAGGCTAACAGCACCTTCGGCGTAGTCAACGGACACATTAAAGTGGTAAAGAAATGAGGGGCAAATTCATAACCTTCGAGGGATGCGAGGGCTCTGGCAAGAGCACGCAGATAAGGCTGCTTTCCGAAAAGCTGACCGCGGCGGGCGTGGACTTTATCGTCACGCGCGAGCCGGGCGGCAGCGACGTTGCCGAGCAGATTCGCAAAATAATTCTCGACGGTAAAAACGTGAGTATGTGCGACGAGTGCGAGGCGCTTTTATACGCCGCCGCGCGCATACAGCATTTAAAGGAGATAGTCGAACCCGCTCTCGCGGCGGGCAAGCTGGTCATCTGCGACAGGTACGTCGATTCCTCCCTTGCATACCAGGGCGCGGCGCGCGGACTGGGCGAAAAGTATATAAGCGATATAAACTCGGTTGCGCTTTCCTCATATCCCCCCGACCTCACGGTGTTTCTGAACATCTCGCCCGAAAAAGCGTTCGAGCGCAAGCACGGCGCGGACGAGAGCGACAGAATGGAACAGCAGGGCCTGGAATTTCACAACAAAGTTTACGCGGGCTATCTTGCCCTTTTGGACAAATATCCGCGCATATGCGCCGTGGAGTGCGGCGGAACCAAGTACGAAACGGCGGAAAAGGTCTTTTCGCTTTTAAAAGATAAGGGCGTAATTTAATGGAACAACTCGTTTGCGGCACTGCGGCGTATAAAATTTTCTGCGGCGATAAACAGAGCGGCAGGCTCTCGCACGCGTATATGCTGTACTTTGCCGACGAGCGCAATTTAAGGAGCGCACTCAAGCTCTTCGCTCTGAAATTTTTCGGCGAAAGCAGGGACACGAGGAGCGGCAGGCTTATCCTTTCGGAGGGGCTGCCCGATTTAAAGATTTACCCTCAGCCCGACAAAAAACTGACCGCGGCGGACGCGGCGGCAATAGTCGGAGACGCGGCTTTAAAGCCGTTGGAATACGATAAAAAGCTGTATATAATAAGCGACTTCAACAACGCTTCACCCGTCTTTCAGAACAAGCTTTTAAAGGTACTGGAGGAGCCGCCCGAAGGCGTACATTTTCTTCTGGGCGCAACCTCTCTTTCGCCCGTTCTGGACACGGTAAAGTCGCGCGTGAAAACTTTGGAAATACCGCTGTTTACTCCCGACAAAATTTTTGCGGCGCTGGAAAGACAGGGGAGCAATGCTCTTAACGGTGCGGCGGCGGAAGCGTGCGGCGGAATCTTAGGCACCGCGCAGAATATGATAAGCGGCGGCTGGTATGCCGAGGTGGTTGCGGCGGCGGAGGAAATCTGCGCGGCGGGCGACTCTGGCAAAGCGGTAAGCGCGGCGGCAAAGTACGCCGACTTCAAATATAAAAAGGAACTGCTTTCCGAAATGCAGAGAAGGTATTTCGGCGAGCTTAAAAAATACGCTTCGGACGGGGAGTATAAGGGCGCGCTTTCGCAGGGCGCGGTAAGCTTTGCCGTCCGTCAACTCAACGGGGCGTTTGCGGATATAAAATTCAACGCGAATTTTTCGTCGCTACTGTACGATTTTCTTCTGCGCGTCGCGGCAATAAATAAGTGATATATTATGATTAAAATATTAAGTGT
>CAMWWA010000132.1 GCA_947177825.1 uncultured Clostridia bacterium | reverse complement strand
TTGCAGGTGAGCGCCCACAATGCCTGCGTCCTCCGCGCTCTTGATTTTGTCAAGACTTTCGGCGGTTGACGACGTTTCTATAAGCTTGGCTTGAGGCAGGTTGTTTGCAAGAAATTTTGAGCACTGCGCAAGCGCCTGCGAATGTGAATACACGCGCTTGATTTTGCTTAAATCCGCACCCTCAAGCGTTGCCAGGCGGTGGTCCACCTTAACCGCGCACGAAGCCGAAGCGCAAATATTTTGACTCTCCTCAAGCAAATCCAGAACCTGCGTAACCGCTCCGTTAACCGTGTTTTCCACGGGCACGACTATGCCGTTCACCGCGCCCTCTTCAAGCGCCTTGAATAAAGTAAAAAAGGAGGAATAAGCGGTTAAATCCGCTTGCGGACAAAGCTTTTTTGCGGCAAGAAAACTGTACGTGCCGTCAGGTCCCAGATAGCCGACTTTATCACCGTTCACTGCTGTATTTACCTCCTTTTCTACCTTTTGAGCCGCACATATGGCTCAACTAACTCGATTTATACCTTGTTTGCGATATCTAAAATAAGCCTTTCGGTATCGCACCAGCCGAGGCAGGGGTCGGTTATGGACTTGCCGTAAACCTTGTCCTCCGCCTGGTTTCCTTCCTCAATAAAGCTTTCAATCATAAAGCCCTTGACGTTGGCTTTAAAGTCCTTATCGTAGAGGCGGTTGTTCATAACCTCCTCTGTAATGCGAATCTGCTGTTTGAACTTTTTGCCG
This sequence comes from uncultured Clostridia bacterium, assembly GCA_947177825.1. Classification (GTDB taxonomy): domain Bacteria; phylum Bacillota; class Clostridia; order Christensenellales; family Borkfalkiaceae; genus Coproplasma. The sequence continues at coordinate 3,225 of CAMWWA010000132.1, read as the reverse complement.
CTGTTGGAATGGTTTGCATCTATGATAATCGCAGGGTTTTTAAGCCCCGACTTTGCATAGCCTTCGATTACCTGCATGACCGTCTCGTAATGGAAGTTGGGAATGTCGTTGCCGTAGCCGTCCACCGCGCCGCGCAATATTGCGTGCGAAAGCGGATTGCCGTCCGTCTTTACCTGCCAGCCGTTAAGCTTGAAGGTCTGTCCCGACTGTGCGGCGTAAATGGAATTCAAAAGCACCAGAATGGAACCGCTCATGGGATTTTTTATGCCCACCGCAACGTCCATACCGCTTGCCGTAAGGCGGTGAAGCTGGTTTTCCGAGCTCCTTGCACCAACCGCAACGTACGAAAGCAAATCGTCCAGATACGCGTAGTTTGCAGGGTACAGCATTTCGTCCGCAGCCGCAAGTCCGCTCACCTCGATAGCCTTAATGTTCAAATCCCTTATGGTCTTGATTCCTTTAAGTATATCTTCCGACTTATTGGGGTCGGGCTGGGAGAACATACCCTTGTAGCCCACCCCCTTGGTGCGCGGTTTGTTGGTGTATATTCTGGGCACTAAAACAAGTTTGTCCTTGACCTTTTCATTAAGCTTGCCCAGTCTTTCCACGTAGTCGAGCACGGGTTTTTCGGCATGCGCCGAGCACGGTCCGACGATAATTATAAGCTTGTCGCTTTTGCCCGTTATGACGTCCGATATCGCAATATCCCTTGCCGCTTTTACCTGTTTAAGGTTTTCGGGCAGGGGCATGTCCGCTTTTATTTCTTCGGGTTCGGGTATCCTTATCTGCTTTTCAAACATTCTTAGCCTCCAAAATTTTTCTTACGCTTGCCTGAATTTCCGACGGTATATAGCCGTAAAATTCTTTATTGAATTTAAACGAATTGCGCACCAGCGTCGAACTTATATGCAGGCTTTCCTGCTCCGCCGGGATATAAATGGTTATCAGCCCGTCCATAAGTTTTTTGCTTGCAAAATGGTTGCGGTTTTCGTATTCGAAATCTATAGTATCGCGCACTCCGCGCACGTAAAAGGGCGTGTTCTCTTTCTTCAAAAGGTCGACGACAGCACCGTCGTACGAAACGACTTTAATTCTGTCGTCCGCGCCGAAAAGCTCCTTTAACAGCGCAAGTCTTTCACCGCTTGTAAAAAGGCAGGTCTTGTCCGTATTTATCATTAAGGCTACGGTCACGCCGTCAAAAATTTTCAAAGCTTTTTCGACCACTTCCTTGTGCCCTTTGGTGGGCGGGTCGAACGTGCCTGCAAATACGCAAGTTTTCATAAATGCTCCTTAAATTTTTCTGAAAAACGAAAGGTACGTCTTGCCGTACTTGCGCTCGTCGTAATGCTCCAGCCCCTCTATTTGCCCCGCAAACGCTCTATCGCGCTCGTATATTGCAACGCCGCCGTCATTTAACAAACCGCGCTTTGCAATAATATCCAAAGCGGGCGCGCCGTATTCGAACCTGTACGGAGGGTCTATAAAAATCAAATCGTATTTAAACGCCGTTTGATTGAGGCACGCGAGATAGTCGCAGTTGGTCACCGTGCCCTCTTCCCTCACGCACGCAAGATTCTTTTTGAGCACCGCAAGGCTGTCCTTTGATACGTCGTTAAAATGCACCGAGTCCGCGCCGCGCGAAATACATTCTATTCCCAGACTGCCGCTGCCGCAGAACAGGTCCAGAACCGAAGCCCCCGCAACCTTGGCGGAAAGAATATTGAAAAGGCTCTCCTTAACTCTATCCGAGGTGGGGCGTATATCGTCGCCGGGAAATTCCGCAAGCTTTCTGCCCCTGTGCCTGCCGCCTATAATCCTCACTTTCTGCGCCTCTTGCCCTTTTGATTTGCTTCCTCGTACTCCCCGGCTTTAATCCTTTTAAGCTTGCCCAGGTGATAGCCCAGCGTATGCGCGCCGATTGGCAGTATAATCATTATAAAACTTAAAGCCTGATAGTCCTTGCCCAGATACCAGAAGGGGAAATACGCCCAGCCGCACATATACTGAAGGCAGAAACTGGTCACGGAGTTGTGCACGCAAAGCTCTATAATCTGAAAAATTATGAACGGTATGCACAGGATAAAACCGATTAACACGCCCTTCCATATTGCGTATTCGCCCGTGCGGTAGACAACCCTTTCGTCCGTCGAGCCCAGCTCGCGCTTCTGCGCGTTGAGCATAGTCTTGTTGTAAGCCGTCGAACCGTTGGCCCTGCCGAAAATAACCATCGAAGACACAAGCATAATTTCGCCGCCGATAAGCGCAATTAAACTTATCGTCAGCTCTTTCGTGTAGCATGCGTACGCCAGTATGGTGGTGCTTAACACCAGCATAAGCATGAACGGAAACGCCAGGCCAACCAGAAAATCTTTGATTTCCAACAGCACTTTGCGCTTTAAATTCATTTCCGTCTGTCCGGACTTTATTTCATCTTCCAAAAGTAATTATCCCCCTTTCCGAAACGAATATATCCAGAGGAACGTCATTTTCCTCCTCCTCGAATTCGTCGGTATATTGTAAACCATATCCCACGCCGACTTTAAGAATTTTATTATTTTCGGCAAAATATCTGTCGTAGTATCCGCCGCCGTATCCCAGGCGGTAACCCTTTGAATTGACGGCAAGCAGCGGAGTTATGCAGACGTCGATTGGTCCGCCGTAGGCTTGTCCCGCAGGTTCGGAAATTCCGAGGGCGCTCTTTTGAAGCTCCTCTTCATTTCCCGAAAATTTTACGGGCACCATGCTTTCGCCCTCCACGCGCGGCAGATAAACGCTCTTGCCCTCCGCAATAAGCCTGGCTATTAGCGCGTGCGTATCCGCTTCCGAGCCGTAACTGTAATAAACGAAAAAGCTGCTCTTGTCCGCAAACTCCTGCAAGATTGCGTCGGCAATCGCGCCGTCGGCAACCTCCCTTGCGGAGTGCTGAAAGTATTTGCGCTTGATTTTATATTTGTACCGCAGTTGGTCCTTCATAAAATTTTAAGTGATATATACACGCTGGCTTCGGTGCGTGACCGAGCACAGCGCCTCGTACGAGATTGTGCCGCAGCGTTTGGCGTACTCATCGGCGTCGGTAAACACGGGCATAAGCGCCCTGCCGTCCCTCGAAACGAACGCGTCCATACACAGCGTTTTCTCGCCGAGCGGCACGGTGCGTCTGAATCCGTCCGCATATCCCAGGCGGTAAGTGTACAGCTTGTCGTATTTTCTGTCCGCGATATTGTA
>CAMWWA010000131.1 GCA_947177825.1 uncultured Clostridia bacterium | reverse complement strand
AATTAAAGCGCCGCCGCAGTCGCCGCGGCGCATTTTATTTATAAAGTTGTTTTAATACCTCGCCTATATCGCCGTTAATGCAAATTGCTTGCTTTTCGATTTGCGGCGGACAGACCGCCTCGCCGAAGTTTATGCAGACGTAAGTCGCTTTCGGGTTGCCGTTCGTAAACCGCCAGAACGGATATTTTATAATGACGGGCGTGTTTCCTCCCACGCCGAGTTCCAGATAAACCACGCGCTTATTCTTGTTCCGTTCCACGAAATTTTCGTACCGCCCGCAAGCCGCGTACCACCCCTCGTCCTGCACGAACGTATCGTCGCACCGCAGGTTGGTAGTCATAGGCTTGCCGCATACGGGACAGCGCGGAACAAGCCCGGACGGAATTTTCATATCCCTCTGCTCTGCGACCATACGGCGTATCAGCTCTTCGTTGTCGTAGGTCTTGTCGTGGCAGGGCACGGAGCATTGAAATAAGCCGTAATCGCCCTGGGTATAGAACAGCCGCTGCTTGTCAAACCCCGCCTTCTGAAAACAATGGTCGACGTTAGTCGTGATAACGAAATAATCCCTGTCCTTCACAAGGTCGAAAAGCTCGTCATATACGGGCTTGGGCGCGTCCTGATAGCGGTTAATCAGTATATTCCGCGACCAATACGCCCAAAGCTCTTCGGGCGAGGCATAGGGATAAAAGCCGCCCGTGTACATATCGTGGAAGCCGTACTTTTCCTCGAAATCGGCAAAGTTGTCGTGAAAGCGCTTGCCCGAATAGGTAAAGCCCGCCGAGGTCGAAAGCCCGGCGCCCGCGCCGATAACAACGGCTTCTGCATTGTCAAAAGCCGCTTTCAACCCGTCAATTTGCTTTGAGAAGTCTTGCATAGATTTCATAATCGCACTCCTTGAACACGTTGAAAATCACCTTGATTGCGCTGCCCGTCTGCCGCCTGTATTCTTCAACCGTACTGACGGCAATTTGTGCCGCCCTATCGTTGGGGAAGTGAAATTCGCCCGTGGATATACAGCAGAAAGCAATGCTCTGCAAGCCGTTTTTATCGGCGAGAGCAAGGCAAGAACGGTAACAGTCGGCAAGCTGCTTTTCGTGCCTTTCCGTCAGTCCGCCGTAAACTATCGGACCGACGGTGTGCAGAACGTACTTGCACGGCAGGTTGTAAGCCCTGGTAATCTTGGCTTGCCCCGTCCCTTCCTCTCTGCCCTGCTCACGCATAATTTCCGCGCATTCCTGACGAAGCTGCACGCCCGCAAAGGTATGAATTGCGTTGTCTATACACCCGTGGTTCGGGCAGAAGCAACCCAGCATCTGCGAGTTGGCGGCGTTTACAATCCCGTCGCATTTAAGCGTGGTAATATCGCCTTTCCACAGGTATATGCCGGGGGCAACGGGCGAAAGGTCGGCAATATCCGTAATTCCCTTACGCCGCAGCTCCTCCTGCAAATACCCGTCCTGAATACGCAAAAACTCTTGGCTTGCCGCCTTTGGCGCACGCACGTTTACGAGCGCACGGAAATAACGGGGCTTGTTTTCTTCCGATAAAGCGGGAACGGGTTCGCCCCGTTCCTCACTCAATATTTCTATCAATCTGTCTATCGTCTTCATCAAAATAAACTCGTTTGATTTTTAATAAAACTTTCCTGCTTCGCCTCGGTTATTTTATCTCCGTTCTGATTATTGCCAATAAGGAACGGCGAATTCGGATTGTGCAACTTCATATTCCTTAAAACCAGTTCCTTATCCATATTGGCATAGCAGTATTTACACAAATGACCGCAGGTATCGTACGCGCCTATGTCTTTGCCGAGCAAGCAGTTGCAAACGCCGCGCTGGCTCTTCCTCTCGCGGATATACAGCTTTTCTCCGATTGCGCGTTCGATAATCTCTTTGGTCTGACAGCCGCTTACGTCGATTCCGTATTCGGCAAGGTGAGTACCCTCGCAACAGCTGCGGATAGTAATGCCGTTTTCTTTGGCGATTTCCGCCAACCGTTTACCGAGTACCTTTTGTTCTTCAATGCCCGGCGGATAAATGCCGGGGGCGTTTCGCTGCACCTTTTTATACAAATCGAGAAAGCTCAGAACGCAACTGTCGGTAAAGCCGTTCAATGCAACCGCCAATTTTTCAAACTCTTCAACGTGCCGTTCAAGATTAAATCCGTTACCGTAAAATACGGGGTCGTACCGCCAGCCTATCGCCTTTTTGCCTACGCGTGACGAAATCGTTTTAAACGCTTCTACAACCTTGGATTTGTCGGGCACGTTCGGCTCGATATCTTTGCTATACGGCGTTATCGTTACAAACCAGAACTGCCTGTAAGCGTTCAGTTCGTCCAGGTGCGAAATAAGCGGAATCGGGTTTTTGGTACAAAACGCAATGCAGTCCACCACATCGGGCGAAAGGCTGTACTTTGTAACCTGATTGGGATAATAGGGGTTGCGTACGTAAACGAAGCCTGCACGAATTCTATTTAGAAACCATTTCGAATAGAACGCAGGTATATCCGTTCTCATTCCCGTAGAAATAATCATGGGGAAAAATTAAACTACGGCGTCGCTCATGGTATAGCCTTCCAACGAGCCGGCTTTTACCTGAATGCAGATATACTTTATGCCCTTATCCGCCGCAGCGAAAAACTGCCTCTTTGCCGCAGGTGCGATTCTTACCCAGTCGCCAGCCTTCAACGATACGCTTTCGCCGTCGATAACCGCTTTGCCCTCGCCTTCGAGCACGGCGTAAATTTCCTCGTTCTGCTTGTGCGAATGAACGAAAGGCACGCTTGCACCGGCAGGCAGCGCGTTAATGCTTACCTCCGCTCCCGTCAGACCAAGAAGGTCGTGAAGCTCTACGCGCGCTTCCTCCGCAACGCTTACTTTTTTGAAATTGTTCATAATAAACCTCCGAATTTTTATTTGTACCCGAAGTATATCAAAGGCGCAAAATTGTTGCAATAACGTTACTTTTCTATTATCAGGTAATAGATTTGTTACTTAGTTTCTTTTTTAAACTATTGACTTTATTCCACGGGTTTAGTATAATAGCCCTACCATACAGGCAAGGAGTAAACGCTATGCTGACAAGAGAAGAATTACCCGAATGTCCCGTTGCCACCACCGTGCAGCTTATAGGCAACAAGTGGAAGCTTTTGATTATACGCAATCTGGTCTTTAACGAAAAACAGAGGTTCGGCGATTTTTTAAAGTCCATTCCCGCTATAAGCAAAAAGGTATTGACGGACAACCTCCGCGCGTTGGAGGACGACGGGCTTGTGGAAAGGGAAGTGTTTGCGGAAGTGCCGCCGCGCGTCGAATACTCGCTGTCGCCTATCGGCAAATCGTTAAAGCCCATACTTGACGCAATGTTGGAATGGGGCACAGATTACAAAAACAATCTTTGATAATTAAAGCGCCGCGCAGTTTGCGCGGCGCTTATTTATTTTGTTTTAATCGTCGTTACCCAAAAGAGTATCAATGGAAATATTGAAATACTTAGCAATTGCTAAAAGAGTATCTAAATCGGGTTCGCGTTTACCGCTTTCCCAAAAGCTGACTGTTTGGTTACAAACACCTAAATCATCTCCAAGTTTTCTTTGAGAAAGATTGTTTGACTCGCGCAATTCCTTTAATGCCTTACCGAAAGTATTGTTCTTCATATATTAAATTTTAAACATCGACTCCTACAAAATGTTGACTTCCTACATAATGTTGGATATAATGTGTATATGAATGAATTGAACAGCACCGAACAAATTGAAATTTCTTCGCGCTATTTATTGAATTTAATCAAACCTATTCTTGCGGAAGAATTGGTTGCAACTTTCAGATTTGACAGGGAAGGGCTGAGAATAGCGTTTCCCAACGGACAGAAATTTCTTTTAAAGATTGAAAAGTTATAATTCGGTATTCGGGCGAGCCGCGATAAGACCTTATTTTTTTAAGTTTGCAGGCAGACAATGGACGAA
>CAMWWA010000130.1 GCA_947177825.1 uncultured Clostridia bacterium | reverse complement strand
TACGGCAAGGTTGATTTTGTCCTCAGCGTTACCAAGGGTATATCGGACGAAAGGTCGCGTACTACGGTTGCAATTACCGGCGGCGCGCTTACCGAAGCGAAGACCTTTGACGGAAATAGCCCCGAACTGGTTGCGTTCGTTAACGGTTTGGGAGTCGGTAATTACGTTATTACCGTCAGCCTTAAAGCAGGAAACGAAGATTCCTACGTGTTGACCAAGAGCGTTTTCGACTTTGAAGTTTTGGTAAGAAAAGTTATCGTTCCGCAAGTTACGAAGGATATCGTTTACAACGGCGCGTATATAAACATAGTTGACTATTTGGACGACAATTACAACGCCGATATAATAAGTATGCTCAGCGGCTATTCGAATAAGACCGCAGGTAGCTACACCGTTATATTCAAGCTGAACAGCAACAACTATATGTGGGTAGAGCCTGCAAGTGCTGAACCTATGAACAAGTTGCTTGCAAAGGCCGTGTTGTTCGATAACGAAATCAGCATAAACAATCCCGAACTTACCGCAACTTTGGGCTGGTCGATTGGCAAGATAGTGCTTGCAACGGACGGCTGGAATTTGAAGAGCAAGACGGGCGCAAGCCTTAACGCGTTGGCGGCATATCAGGATATGATAACCGCAAATGCGTTGGACGTAAACATTGGATATCGTTACTACGATACGAACGGCAATCTTATAGAGGAGCCCGTATTGAAGGGCGGCGACAAATATATTGTTGAAGCTTATCTTGTAGGCGAGGATGCCGCAAACTTCGAGTTTGCGGACGGTACGGACGAGATAAAGAGCGTGTCCGCAAGAAAGGACTACACGGTGCCTCAAAGCGCGGCGGCGGCATTCTTCGGAAGCGCGCTGGGCTTTGCAAAAGCCAACTGGCTGTGGCTTGTAATTGCGGCGATAGTACTGTTGTTCCTCATAATACTTATCTGCATAATTGCAAGCGCAAAGAAGAAAAAGCGTAAGCGCGAAGAGCTTGCCGAGCAGCGCAGGCTGGAAGAAAAGGCTGAGCGCGAGCGTAAGGAAGAGCGCGACAGAGAGGAACGTCGCCTTGAACGCGAGGAGCGTATGGCTCGTATGAATCAGCAACAGGCAATGCCTCAGATGATGATGCCGCAAATGATGCAAATGCCTCAGCAACCTCCCCAGTACGCACCCCAGGCGCAGGGGCAACCTGCGGCAACGGGCGGCGGCACGGTAAGCGAGGCGCAATTCCTGCAAATGCAGGCCGAACTGAAAGCCGAAATTTCGGCGCTGAAAGCAGAGCAGTCGGCAAAGGAAATTGCCGCGTTAAGAGCCGAAGTCGCAATGCGTGACGACATAAGCGTGCTGCGCAGCGAGGGCGGCAGGCAGATGCAGGCTGGTGGAATGAACGTTGAAGCCATGACCGAAATTATGACTATGGCGCTTAAAAACGTGCTTGCTTCGGCGGCGCCCGCACTTGCGGCGCAACCTGCACAGCCCGCTCAACTGACGGACGGCGGCGCGCCCACGGCAACGCCTAACGCACCGACTCAGATTCCGCCCGACGCGGTTATGACTACGGTCACGACCACGAAAATTGACACGACCAAAAAGCTCGCGCAGCCTGCTGACAGAGCGGCGGCGCCTGCACCGGCAGGCAGAACGGTGGTGCGCAATTACGTAGCGCCAATGCCCGTTGACGACGGAAGGGTATTCGACGTGGGCGGCTTCTACAAGCCTGCCGACCCCGTAACCGACGGCATTGACAATCTGCTGGGTGAAGAATCTGACAAAAAGGAATAAAAAAAGAGCCGCGCGGCAACCTGCCGCGCGGCTTTAATTATATCATTTCTTGTCTTTATCCTGCGTGCCGTCGTTTTCCAGCGAATTTACGGTATATTCAATTTTGGGGTTAGCTTCAAGCACGGCGTCAATAAAACTTTCGTACCATTCCTGTTTGACCACAACCACTATAAATTCGCCGCTTTCGAAATGCACGGTCAGCTTGTTTGTCTTTCTGTCAAGCACGACCTCCTTAATCTTTTCCACGTCGTACTTGCTTACAATCAGCCCGAACTTGGTCTTAAAAAACTTGCCCTCGACCGAGTACGACGAAAACAGCAGAATACTTAAAAGCAGCACGAACAGCACGACGGTGACGATAAACATCAGCACGTACTGTAAAACGGGGTAAACGGGGTCGGCGGCGTGGCTTATGCCGTTGCGTATGCAATAAAAAAGGTTAAGCCCGAACCCGCCCGCGCACAGCACCATACCCAGTATCATCAGCGCTTTCATAAGCGGCGTAAACTTATATTTAAAAGTTTTCATACCGCTATTATAACCTCAAACGCGCCAAAACGCAACCTGCGCGGCGACAAATTTTAAATTCCTGCGAATAACGGTTGAAAAAAAATGCGTTTTATTGTAGAATATATTCGTACACACTCACGGAGGTTATCTATGATTAAACTTATCAAAGGCGGCGTTTACTATATGGGCGGCACGCTCGTAAGGGAAAACTACGCTTTTATGGTGGAGGCGAAAAAGCAGAAGGCGATTAAGGGCACGCTTGCGTATTCGATTTTGAAAAGCCACAACAAGGGCGATAACGAGAACCTGAAAATCTCTTTCGACGCGCTTGCATCCCACGACATAACCTACGTGGGAATTATCCAGACGGCAAAGGCCTCGGGGCTGAAAGAATTCCCCGTGCCCTACACGCTGACCAACTGCCACAATTCGCTGTGCGCGGTGGGCGGCACCATCAACGAGGACGACCATTTATTCGGCTACTCGGCGGCTAAAAAGTACGGCGGCAACTACGTTCCTCCGCACATCGCCGTAATTCACCAGTACATGCGCGAGGCGGAGGCAGGTTGCGGCAAAATGATTCTCGGCTCGGACAGCCACACGCGTTACGGCGCGTTCGGCACCATGGCGGTGGGCGAGGGCGGACCCGAGCTTGTCAAACAGCTTCTCGGTCAGACCTACGACGTCAAGCGCCCCGAAATCATCGCGGTCTATTTAAAGGGCAAGCCCAAAAAGGGCGTAGGTCCCCACGACGTTGCAATCGCGCTTGTCGGCGCGACCTTCAAAAAAGGCTTCGTCAAGAATAAAATTCTGGAATTTATCGGCCCCGGAATAAAAAACCTTTCAATGGACTTCCGCAGCGGCATTGACGTTATGACCACCGAAACGACCTGCCTTTCCAGCATATGGGAAACGGACGAAATTACGCGCGAGTTTTTCAAAATTCACGGCAGGGAGGGCGACTTTAAAGAGCTTCACCCCACCGACCCTGCGTATTACGACGGCGCGGTGGTAATCGACCTTTCCAAAATCGAACCCATGATTGCGCTTCCGTTCCACCCGTCCAACGCGTACACGATACGCGAGGTTATCGACAACGCGGCGGATATACTTTCCGAAGTGGAAAAGGCGGGTAACAAGTTGAAGGGCGAGGGGGTAAAGCCTTACCGCCTTCTCGACAGAATCAAGGACGGCAAAATTCACGTCAGCCAGGGCGTAATTGCAGGCTGTGCGGGCGGCACGTACGAAAACGTTGCCGAAGCCGCCGAAATTCTGCGCGGCAAAAACTGCGGCAACGGCGAATTTTTGCTCAACGTTTATCCCCAGTCCCAGCCCGTTTACAAGTGCCTTGTTGACAACGGCTATATTTCCGCGCTTATGGGTGCTGGCGCCATCTGCAAAACGGCGTTCTGCGGACCCTGCTTTGGCGCGGGCGACACCCCTGCGGACAACGGCATTTCAATCCGCCACACCACGCGCAACTTCGAAAACAGGGAGGGCAGCAAGCTTGGCGAAGGTCAGCTTGCGGCGGTTGCGCTTATGGACGCGCGTTCGATTGCGGCAACGGCGGCAAACGGCGGCGTTCTTACCCCCGCAACCGAGGTCGAGTATACCAAAAAAGTCAAGAAATATTATTTCGACGGCTCCATTTACGAGCACCGCGTATATCACGGCGCAGGCAACCCCAAGCCCGAAGAGCAGCTT
>CAMWWA010000129.1 GCA_947177825.1 uncultured Clostridia bacterium | reverse complement strand
GCGGAGGGAAGAAGTCCCGAAAGGTTGGTTGCGCCGGTAAAGATTATACTGCCGTTGCCGATAGGTCCTATCGCGCAGGCGGTGTACACGGTCATCGTGAAGCTTATGAACATAAATATTCTTCCCGACGCCGCAGGGTTTACAAGGTTCTTGCCCGTGCCGCCGAATACCATCTTTACGATTGCTATCGAGAAGATAGCGCCTATAAGTACCTGATACCACTGTGCGGTGGGGGGAAGTATCAGCGCGAGGATAAGTCCCGTCACTACTGAGGTGTAGTCAAACTGTTTCCACCATTTTTTGCACACCTCGCCCGCGTGACTGCATTTGTCGGAAAAGCCCTTGTTCGCAATGAAGAAGTATACGAACTCGGTTGCCACCGCCGCAAGCACGGAGGTTATCTCCAGCACGAACGCGTTGAGCCTGAAATACACTATCGCCATAACCGCCGCAGGAATAAGCGCGATTATAACGTCAAGCATAATGCCCTTTGTCGTCCGTTTGGATTTAACGTGAGGAGGAGTGGATATTACTACGCTGTTATCCATTTTTGGTCTCCTTTTCGTTTTTTTCTGTATCGTTGGGTTGTACGGCTATCTTGCCGTCCTCGGTCAGAGGAACGGTAGGCGCCGACCTTCCCTTCTGGTCAACGGGTTTGGGAGTAGACGGACGAACGACCTTTCTGTGCATATAAGACTTGGTCTTTCTTATCGCCTGAATGAGCGGTCTCTTTGCAGGGCAGGTGTATTCGCACGCGCCGCATTCGATGCACGCAAGCGTGTTGCCAAGCTTTGCCGCCGTCTCGAAGTCGCCCGCCGCCGAATAGAACGCCGTCTGCATAGGCATCAGGTGCATGGGGCAAACGTCCGCGCACATACCGCAGTTGAGGCAGGGGGTAGGCTCCTCGGCAGCCGCTTCCTTTGCGGTCATAAGCAGCACGCCCGAAGTCGTCTTGTGCGTGTACACGTCGTAGGTGGCAAGCGCAAGTCCCGTCATAGGTCCGCCCTGAATTACCTTCCTGGGCGGTTCGTTCTCTCCGCCGCAGTACTCAACGATATCCTTTACGCAGGTGCCGACCTTTACCCACAGATTCTTGGGCTGTTTAACGGCGCCGCCCGAAACGGTTAAAATTCTTTCGTAAAGGGGCTTGCCCTTTTCAACCGCTTCGCACACCGCATACGCCGTCGCAACGTTCTGCACTACGACTCCGCTGTCCGCAGGCAGCTTGCCTATACCGACCTTTCTGCCCGTGGTTACGTAAATTAAGTGCTTTTCGCTTCCCATAGGGTACTGCTTTTTAAGTATAACGGGCTGAATGTCGTCGTACTTTTCAAACGCCGCAATGCAGTCTGGCTTGTTCGCCTCTATGCCGATTATAATCTTGTCCACGCCAAGCGCCTTGGCAATAAGCCGTGCGCCGCGCGCAATCTCGTCGGTGTTTTCAAGCATAAGCCTGTGGTCGCAGGTGAGGTAGGGCTCGCACTCCGCGCCGTTCAAAATCAGCGTGTCGACGGGCGTTCTGGGCGCAACCTTAACCGCCGAGGGGAAACCTGCGCCGCCCAGACCGACTATGCCGCAGTCCTTTATGCGCTGTTTTATTGCCTCCGCGTCGGGTTCGGTCAAGGGGGGAAGATAGGCCTTTTCGCCGCTTCCGTCGCCCTTAATGACGATGTAAGTTTCGGTGCTGCCGTTCGCACCCGTGAGGGGCTTTATATCAACGACCTCGCCCGCAATGCTTGCAAACACGTCCGAAGATATGGCGCCGTCGGCTTTGGCTATCAGCTCGCCCTCTTTGACTTTCTTTCCCTTTTCAACGCATGCCGCCGCGGGTTTGCCCAGCGACTGCGAAAGGGAGATATAAACTTCCTCCGGCGCAGGCATAACCTCCGTAGCCATTCCGCACGCAAGCGACTTTTTGTCGTGAACGTGGATGCCTGCGAAGAAAGCTTTACCTTTAATAGCTCTCAATTTTTCCCTCCTTAATTATCTGTTTCTTTGTTTATAAGCTTCGCAATACTGTGTCGCGAAATGCTCGCCCTAGGTCGTGTACTTCTGTGTACACTCCCGTCGGGACTGCGCTTCCGCTCCTTGTCTTACTCGCTTCTAATCAAAGGGACTTGCCCTGTGATTATTTATTCTTTTACGTTCTTCACGCCCGTGACGCGCATAAAAACTTTGGCGGGCACGCGCTTGACTATCAACGTTACCGCCGCGCCTATAAACGCGCCGGACAGCACTCCCAAAAGTATAAGATAGGGGGCGTAGTAAAATGCCATCGGCGTCGAGGATAAAAGCACGAACACCGCGTTCTGCGTAAAGTTGTGGAATGCCGCGGCAACCACGCTGACGCAGATAAGCGAAATTTTCGGGTGTACGCAATACGTTAAAACCGAGCTGACCGCCATGGAAACTATACCGCCCGTAAAGCTGTACAGCACGGCGGAAAGGTTGCCTGCAAACACCGCGCCTAAGATTGTGCGCACTCCGACGATAATAAACGCTTCCAGGGGTGAATACATTACAAGCGCTATAAACGAAAAGGCGTTGGCAAGTCCGAGTTTCGCCCCCGGTATTATGAGAGGGGGAAACAGGTTTTCTATTAAAAAAGTTATCAGACTAAGCGCCGTCAGCACGCCCAGGGTGGCAAGTTTCTTTGCCGTAAAGCGTTTTTCACCCATATATACCCAATTATATACTATTTTTCTTAAATAGTAAATAGGCGCGCGCGAAATTTAGTTGAAAAATATTATTGATTTGTCACCGCCGCGCGTATTGACAAAATCCGCTTGGAATATTATAATGACGAGTGGAAAAATAAAAAGGAGACGACGAATGGAATACGAATACAAGCGGAAGAATTGTTACAAGGAGGCGGACGAAAAGGAGCTTAAAGCCATCTTCGCCTATGCGGAAGGCTACAAGGATTTTCTGTACACTTCCAAGACCGAGCGCGGCGCAACCGCAACCGCAAAAAAGCTGTGCGAGGCTAAGGGTTACAAGCCCTACACGTTCGGCGACAAGATTAAGGCGGGCGACAAGCTCTACTTTGTAAACCGCGATAAAAACATATTTATTATCAGGGTGGGCACCAACGACGTTGCAAAGCACGGCGTTAAAATTATGGCGGCGCACGTAGACAGCCCCCGTCTCGACTTAAAGCCCAATCCCCTGTTCGAGGACGGCGGAATTGCGTTTTTAAAGACGCACTACTACGGCGGTATTAAAAAGTACCAGTGGCTGACCATTCCCCTTGCGCTGCACGGCGTGGCAATGCTTCCCGGCGGCAAGCGCGTTGACGTCTGCATAGGCGAGGACGAGGGGGACCCCATATTCTATATATCCGACCTTTTGCCCCACCTCGCGCAGGACCAGAGCGCAAAGCCCCTCGGCACCGCAATCAACGCCGAAAACCTTAACGCAGTGCTCGCTTCCATTCCCGACGGCGACGAGGATGCGGGAGTGAAGAGTGCGGCTTTAAAACTTCTGCACGATAAATACGGCATAACCGAAATCGATTTTCAGACCAGCGAGCTGTGCTTCGTGCCGGCAGGCAAGCCCCGCGACGTAGGACTTGACCGCGCGCTTATATCGGGCTACGGTCACGACGACAAGGTGTGCGCTTATCCCGAAATGACCGCGCTTTTCGACTGTAATTCCAAGGACACCATTATCGCCGTTTTCGCCGACAAGGAGGAGACGGGCAGTAACGGCGTGACGGGTATGCAGTCGCGCGTTATACTCGATTTGATAGAGTGCGTTTCCCGTGCGCTCGGCGCAGACCCCGTGCTTGTAAGGTACAATTCTAAGTGCGTTTCCGCCGACGTTACAGCGGCTTACGACCCCGCATATGCCGACGTTTACGAAAAGCGCAACGCGTCCTTTATCAACTGCGGCGCGTCGCTCACCAAGTACCACGGTGCGCGCGGCAAGAACTCCACTAACGACGCTTCCGCCGAAATGGTGGGATATCTTCGCGACGCGTTCGACAAGGCGGGCGTTATCTGGCAGAC
>CAMWWA010000128.1 GCA_947177825.1 uncultured Clostridia bacterium | reverse complement strand
TATTCTGTGTCGCACTATGTGTCGGCGCAGTTTTTTCATTTTTAAAAACGGATAACAAGGTAAGTGCAGAAGCGGCGGTTGCTAGACAAAGTGTAACCTATACCAGTTCTTCAAAGCAATATTTTTTGGCGAAAACGGAAGCCGCACTTTCCGAAAATCCCCTTGTATCGGGATATCCTTCATATGACGATTTGAGTCCGGCAAATACATCGTACGGCAGTACTAATTTAACCCCAGGAACAAATACTGCAACGGCAAGGATAGTAAAAAACAGTTCAGTAGATTCAACCTTATATTATATGGAAATTGCCGCGACTATCGAAGTTCCCGCTTATACCGAGTATAAAGTTGAATTCACGATAGGTGCATCATTTACAAAAACCGGTGATTCTAATCAAGGTGGAATGTATGATTTTTTATATTTCGGCGAAGAAAATCAATCGTCTGTAATGTATTTTGGATACTGTAAATCAGTTTCTACTAACGGAACTGATTATTCGCTCGGGTACTACAAAGGCAAAAATACTTCATCTTCTTTCAGCGCGCAAAGGAGGACTGAAACCTTTACAAATACTACTTCGAGGAGTGTAACTAAAACTATATATTTCGGCTTTATGGCTGGTACAAGCAGAGGCAATGGATCCGGAGTAACAGGAACTGCAACTATAACTAATACCGTAACGGTTACGCCGATAGCCGCGCCCACGGTCAGCGGCGGCTTGACAACAACGGCAGGTAATTCGGCAACGGCTAATTATACGTCGTCTGGAACACCTTTCACCTTTACTTACAACCACGACAGTGTGGAAGTAGCTTCGGTCAGTTTGTTAAATTCTTCCGGCAATACCGTAAATAAAACGAGCGATTGCACGATAGATTCGAACGGTTTATGCACGTTGACCGAGGCAGGAACTTATACTTTTACTTTTAAAATAAAAGATACTTGCGGCGCGGTGTGGAACAGTACGACCAACGACCAAAGTCCTAAAACCGTTACCGTAACTATAAATCCTGTAATGCTTAATGCGCCTTCCGGAACGGTTACAGCCGAATACACGGGCAACGAACTTACGGTAAACAATGCAAATACCGTGCCTGACTGGTACGATAATCTTATATATACCAATACCGATATATTGAACTTATCACCTGCAACGGTTACGGACGCAAACGAAAGCGGTTATAATATTACGGCAACAATCGTTTCAAACGGACACGTTTGGGCTGACAACAGTACAAGTGACAAAAGTTTTACATTTATAGTTAATAAAAAGCAGTTATCTATAAACTGGACAACTGATGACAACGGCTATAAAGTTGCGCAGTTTGCCGACGTTGGCGAAATTCATTCGCGCGACAGCGGAAATAAATATCCCCAACTTGTAACCAAATATTACAAGGACGGTGACAGCCCTACAAACTTAAAACCTGCTCCGACAAGTTTGGGTACGTGGAATGCTGTTGCCGTGTTGGATAATGCGACAACGTGCAACTATAAAGTGGACGCGACGGCTTCATTCAACGCAACTAAAAGACCGGTTGCATATCCTACGATTAACGGAAGTGCAACCGGAGAATATGACGGTACTTCGCAGGAATTCACCTTTACTGGATTTGATGGCAATTTAATGAATTATACGGTGCCGAACGGTGTTGATAGCTTTAACGGCACAATTTTAAAGGCGACCAACGCAGGCACGTATACGCCGGTATTCACTTTGAAAGATACCACGCTTTACGATTGGACAGGCACTGCTCCCGGCGCGGTGGAAATTACGGCTAAGCCCGTTTTAATCCGTTCGGACGACGGCAATGCAACCGAGTGGCAGAGGAGAACGCCGACCACGCTTACCTTCGACGTTCCCACAACGCTTTGCGGAAGTGATTCAACCCTTAAATTTGAAGCCGCCTACACGCTGAACGGCGGAGATGTTCAGACGGTCAATAGCAACAGTATTGCGGTCAACGGCAAGACCTGCACCGTGACGATAGGCGCAGGCTTTGCAAAGGGCAATTATGCGCTGACCGTAAAGATTGCGGACGGCGAAAATTATAGCGGTAGTGTTACGCACAATTTCGAAATTACCGCGCAGGGGCTTAGCCTCGGCAACAACGACATTAAGTGGAATATCGCAGGTAAAACCTTCGTTACGGACGATTACGACAACGGCAACGCCGTGTACGAAATGGAGTACACAGGCACGCCTTTGAGCTTAAGCAACGTAAGCGTGAATTTCAACAGTGCGTCGGACGCGCTCAATCTTGAGCAGGACGGTCCTTTGACGGGCACGTTTATTAACGCGGTTGACGTGGGCGAATATAGTGCGACTTTCGCAATCAAGGCAAAGAGCGGCGGCGAATACACTTGCGAGGACGGACCGTTTACGATTACCATTAAAATAGTTCCCAAGAAGCTTGACTTCTCGAAAGCCGAGTGGGAGTATTCCTTGGACGGCACTAATTGGACTAAGTTTACGGCGACGAGCAAGCCTTCGTACACGGGCAACGCGGTTTCTATACGTATTTCGCCCGACTATATGAAGAGCTTAGGGCTTGACTTCGATAACGGCGACTACACTGATTCATATACGCCGTTGAACGACCCCACCGAGCAGGGCTCAAAGACGACCAACGTTGAGTTGACTATTATCAACGGCAATTACACGACGGCTGACGAGACCGGCTACGAAATGATACCGTATAACTGGGAAATTACGGCGCGTGCGTTGACTTACAGCTGGACTACGCAGCCTGTGAACGTCGGCGATAACGCGTTTGAATTCCCCGCAGTGGCATTTGCGGACGGCAACGATTATTCGCAGTATTACGACTATATTTATACGGTGGACGGCGTAGAATACACGCTTGACGGTATTAAAACTTACATTGCGGGAAACTGGTCCGAAACAAGTTCGGTAAGCGGTACGGTCACCGTTCGAATGAAGGACGGAGTGACCGAAGTCAATATACCTACTGGCAGTCGTCCGTTTAGTACGGGTACGCCCAAGACGGCGCTTGCGGTTGACGTAACGGGCAGCGGCGCGGAGTACGGTTTGGTTGATTTTGCGCTGAGCGTTGTTAGAGGTACGGCGGACGAAAGGGCGCGCACCACGGTTGCAATTACCGGCGGCGCGCTTACCGAAGCGAAGACCTTTGAAGGAACCGACACCGAACTGGTTGCGTTCGTAAACGGTTTGGGCGTTGGTAATTACGTTATTACAGTAAGTCTGAAAACGGGCAACGAAGATTCTTACGTGCTGACCAAGAGCGTTTTCGACTTTGAAGTTTTGGTAAGAAAAGTTATCGTTCCGCAGGTTACGGGTGATATAACGTTCAACGGCGCGTATATAAACGTAGTTGACTATTTGGACGACAACTATAACGCCGATATAATGAGTATTGAAAGCGGCAAGGAAAATAAGGCAGCGGGAAGCTATACTGTAAAGTTCAAGCTTGTCAACAACAACTATATGTGGGTTGAGCCTGCAAGTGCCGAGCCTATGAATAAGCTGCTTGCAAAGGCGCTGTTTGCCAACGAAATCAGCATAAACAACAGCGAACTTACCGCAACTCTTGGCTGGACTATTAACAAGATAGTGCTTGCTACTGACGGCTGGAACTTAAAGGATAAGACGGGCGCAAGCCTTAACGCGCTTGCGGCATACAAGGAAATGATTGAGGCGAACGAACTTGACGTTACTATCGTTTACCGCTATTACGACACGAACGGCAACCTTATAGAGGAGCCCGTTCTGAAGGGCGGCGATAAGTACATAGTCGAAGCGTGCCTTACTGGTGAGGATGCCGTGAACTTTGAGTTTGCGGACGGCACGGACGAAGCAAAGAGCATATCCGCAAAGCAGGATTACACCGTACCGCAGAGCAAGTTTGCTGCGGCAATGGGAACGGCGTTGACTTTTGCCAAAGCTAACTGGTTGTGGCTTGTAATCGGCGCTGCGGCTCTGTTGTTCCTCATAATCCTTATTTGCATAATAGCGAGCGCGAAGAAGAAAAAGCGCAAGCGCGAGGAGCTTGCCGAACAGCGCAGACTTGAAA
>CAMWWA010000127.1 GCA_947177825.1 uncultured Clostridia bacterium | reverse complement strand
CGCCTTGTAGCCTTCATACATCTTGTGCCTGAAAGTCGGCGCCTTTAAATCGAAAGTAACGACAATATATTCAGGCTTCACGTCGGAAATAATTTTGAAAACGAGCTTAATAAAGCCGAAAATTGCGTTGGTTGGCTGCCCCTGCGACGTGCTGAATATGGGCGTTGCGTAATAGGCGCGATTGAGAAGGCTGTTGCCGTCTATCAATACAAGTTTATCCATAAAATAATATTTACCCCGAACAAAAAAGCTTGATTTTTAATCAAAGCTATTATATAATGTAAAAGTAATTTGCCTCTGCGGGTGAATAAACGAATACGCCGAAATTAAATGATATTTAATTGTAGCGCAACTTTTATCCCCGTTTAGTATTTTACCACAATATGTAGTATGTGTCAATCTCGCTATAACCATTTTCAGTGTACTGATTTATAATTGAGATTGCTTATTCAAATAATTTAATATGCCGCTGTGGTGGAATTGGCAGACGCGCTGGACTCAAAATCCAGTGGTAGTGATACCGTATCGGTTCGACCCCGATCAGCGGCACCAAAAATGCCCGTAAATTAACACAAATTTGTTAATTTACGGGCATTTTCTATTTGAATTATCGTTTCAAATTCTCGCATTTTTCTCGCATATCGCTGACGTTTTTGAAGGAAAAACGGTGCAGAACACGCGCAAAAGTACCGGCGCAATTAAAGGAACCGTAATAAAAGTGCATATAACCTGCGGAATTACGGCAGCGAGCGAAGCAATTGCATATGCCTTAGCCGCGCCCGCAGAAAAGCCGTAATAAACCGGTGATATAACGTCATCCAACGCCGTAAAAAATACCGTCATAAGTACCGCCGTTACGGTCAATACAACGAATATTTTTAAATTGGCGGCCTTTTTGAATCTTCTCCCCAACAGTCCGAAAACCAATACGAAAAGGTTGTAGTATGCCAAATAGAGAATAATGACGTTAGGAAAAAAGCCGAATATTAAGCAGCGTAAAAGAGAGAAAGCGTTTGCAACGAAAAGCCCCCTCACGATGCCGAAATAGTACGCAAAAGCCAGCAGAAGCACCGTTACCACTTCCACGCCCGAAATTCCGCTCAATGCAAATTGTCCGCCTATCAGCAGGGCAGTATAGACGCTGACAAGCGCAATATCCTTTGCAGTCTTCATTTAAAAAGTCTGATACGCCCAGATATAAATACAGTCTTCTTTTATGACTATTGTCTCCGCTCCGCCCGTGGCAGAGCCGTATATATTATCCTCATACTCTAACGTTCCCCACGCATCATTCGAATTTTCAGTGTCGTTTGTATAAAGCATCCAATAACTGTTTGTCGTGTTGGATTTGCCGTTGATTGCAGTCACCATACCGTTGCTTATCGAATAGGTCAACTTTTCTTTTTCCTGCAAATGGTCCATATACACCTTAAGCGTTTGTCCGTTAAAATCAAAGGACGAATCGGTTGCGGTAATAACCACAGTGTTTTCATCCGCTTTGACAGGTTCCTTACCGTTTTTGCATGCAACTGCAAAACAGCAGGCAAACACGGCTATAAAAGAAGCTATAAGGGCAAAAAATTTTTTCATAAGTACCTCCTAAAAATAAAAATTCGCGCACGAAAAACGGGCACGAAAAATATACGTTACCAAACTTCTCCACTGCCCAAGAAAAAGTAACGGCAATTTCAACGGGTAGGCAATCGGACTTTAACCGTAATGACTGTTGCGACGGATTTCCACCGTACTTCCCCTACTTTCAGTAAAAAAATTTACTACTCGCATTGAACTATTAAATTTAATTATGTTATATTATTTTATAAGAATTTTGTCAAGCGTTTTAACGAATCCGAGCGCGTCTTTGGTATAATAATCGGCACCGATGCGCTGCGCAATCGCATCGTTTAAAACCGCACCGCCCACAAAAACAGGGCAGGTGCAACCCGCTTTTTTTAAGGCGGTAACCGTTTCCTCCATACCTTTGACAGTAGTCGTCATGAGCGCGGAAAGCCCTATCGCCTTGGGAAGATACTTTTTGCACGCCTCAACAACCTTTTCAGGAGAAACGTCTTTCCCCAGGTCTATAACCTCGTAGCCGTACGATTCACAAACGACTTTAACAATATTCTTGCCAATATCGTGAACGTCTCCCTTGACCGTGGCAAGCACGACTTTGCCCTTGGAACTTTCACCCTTGGGAAGCCTTTCGCCTATCACCGCAAACGCATTTTTGGCGGCCTCCGCCGATGCGACAAGTTGCGGAAGAAAAAGTTTTCCGCTATCGTATTCGGCGCCAACTTCTTCAAGCGCTTTTATAAGGACGTCGTTTATGACGGTCATAACGTCGCAATTTTCAAGCTCCTTTTCACAGAGCTCCGCCGCCTGATTTTTAATACCTTTTTTTATACAGTCGAAGAGAGTTGAAGCGGATTTTTGACCGGCTTGCGCGGTCTTTACCGCAGTTTGCACACCCACGTAATCTTTATAAATTTCAATGTAATTTTCGGAATTTTTGTCCTCACCCGAGAGCACGGCATACGCCCTTACAGCCCCCGACATTTCGCCGTCAAGCGGATTCATTATCGGCATATTAAGACCGCAGGTCATAGCCATAGTCAGGAAAGTTTTGTTTAGCAGTCCCCTGTTAGGAAGCCCGAAAGAAACGTTTGAAACGCCAAGCGCGGTCTTTACGCCCAGTGTGCGAACCAACCGCAAAGCTTTAACCGTTTCCGAAACGAGAGCCTGCTCAGCGGAAGCCGTTAAAACCAGGGTGTCAATCATAATTTTGTTGCGTGGAATACCGTAGCTTTCCGCGTGTGATATTATGCGTTTTGCTATTTCAAACCGCTCCTCCGCGGTCTTGGGCACGCCGTTTTCGTCCATAGTAAGGCCAAGCACGACCGCCCCGTACTTTTTTGCAACGGGAAATATTTTGTCCATGACCTTGAAGTCGCCGTTCACGCTGTTTATAAGCGGTATGCCGTTATAATATCTGACTCCCCTTTCGATTGCCTCCGCGTCAGAGCTGTCTATCTGCAAGGGAAGGTCGCAATATTCCTGAATCTTTGCAACCGCCTCTTCCATTACTGAAGGCTCGTCAAGCTGGGGAAGCCCGACGTTTAAATCCAGAATATCCGCCCCGGCTTCCTGTTGAGAAACCGCCTCGTCTACCAGATAGTCGTAGTTTCCTTCAAGCAAGGCTTCTTTGAGTCTTTTCTTGCCCGTTGGGTTCAGTCTTTCGCCGCATATTTTTACGCCGTCAATAGTTACCGCCTTAGTTGCGGAATTGATTACGGTTGCCGCTGTTACGGCAGGACGGTTTACTTTACGTCCGCGGTAACGGCTTATCGTCTCAATAAATTCGGGAGTCGTTCCGCAACAACCGCCTACTACGCTTACACCCATTCCGATAAACTTTCCGATATAGGAATCAAACTCTTCCATACCGAGAGTGTAAACGGTTTTGCCGTCCCTAAGTTCGGGCAAACCGCGGTTTGGCTGAACTATAACGGGAACGGAACTGCTTTCAAGCAGGCGCTTTACTATGCCTTCCAGTTCCTTGGGTCCCAGCGAGCAGTTTACACCAAGCGCATCCACACCAAGCCCTGCGAGAGTGTTTGCAACAATTTCGGGCGTTGAACCCGTAAGCGTTCTTCCCGTCCCGTCGAAGGTCATAGTGGCAAAAAGCAGTTTATCCGTATGCTCCTTAACCGCAAGCACACACGCCTTCATTTCGTACAGGTCGGAAAAAGTTTCGGCAATGTAGCCGTCCACGATATCCTTGGTTATTTCCACGACTTCCGAAAAGGCGTCGTACGCCTCGTCAAAGGTGAGCGTGCCCAGGGGCTTTAACATTGCGCCGGTAGGACCGATATCGAAAAACACTTTTTTGCCCGCGGAGCGCGCGTTTTCAACTGCTTTCAGCGCAAGCTCTTTAATCGAATACTTTCCCTTGTACTTAATTCTGTTAAGACCGAAAGTATTAGTCGTTATGCAGTCCGCACAAGAATACGAGCGGTGTATAGCCTTTATTTCGTCGGCATGCGTGATATTAAGTTCTTCGGGAATACCTTCAAGCCCGAGCTTTTCGATTTCGCTT
>CAMWWA010000126.1 GCA_947177825.1 uncultured Clostridia bacterium | reverse complement strand
CCGTGAAAGGTGTAGTTGGAACAGCCGAGAAGCTGCGCCGAACGCGCGACCTGGTCCAGCCAGTAAAAGCCGTCGCCGCGCACCCTGCGCGTGGTATTGAAAAAATTACCCTCGAAATTGAGCGGCAACACGTGCACGGAGTTGATTTCCAGCCCGTCCAGCTCGGGCGCAAGCGCTTTGGAAAATTCGGGACGGTATTCATAGAAGGTGGAATAAAACACCTCCGCCGTTTCCGCGCCCAGCGATTTAATTATGCGCGCCGCTTCCTCCGTATGCTTTTCGGGAAAGAGCGCCGCCGTCGATATACCTACTTTCATAAGTTTATTGTATCACAACGGGGCGGCGTTTGCAATACGCTTTTGCAATTATTCGCCCAGGGCTATGTAGCGCGAAAGGCAATAGGTAATTCGCTCGTCGGCAATGTTGGCTATGGGCGCAAGCGGATAGCCGCCCTTGGTCCACTCCTCCGCGCCTCCTTCCGCGCCGTCCGCCTTGCCGTGCGCCGCAGGTTGAGCCATTGCCGAAAGCGACTGCACCGCGGATATTACGCCCGAAAGCTCCTCCGCCTGTTTGAGCGCGCCCGCCGCTTCCTGTCCGCCTATGCTTTCCAGAATGGGTTGAAGCTCCTTGATATTCGCGTTTTTGCCCGACAGCATAAGCATCAGGACCAGAACGAGTAGTTGCATAAATTTACCCTCCGTCATAAACTGTATAAAAGCCGTTGCTTGGCGGCTTATTCCATTATATGCGGAGGGCTGAATGAAGGACTTTAAAAGTTATTCGCAAAACGGCGCAAACCAAAGTAACGGTGCGGCCGGTGCGAAGTCGGGTGGCGGCAACGCCAACGTCAACCAGACGGTGAATATGGCGGCAATGCTTGCAAAGGCGTTCGAGGGTAAGAGCGAAGCCCAGGTCTTGCAGACCATTATCGCGCAGGCGGAACAGGGCAAGCGCGACGGCACGCTGACAAACGCCGACCTCGATAATTTTTACAACACGCTTGCGCCCCTTCTGGACGGCTTTAAGCGGCAAAAACTCAAGGGCATAATTGCAAAGCTGAAAGCAATTTAACGGGAATGAGAAAAGCCGCCGCAATTTAAGCGACGACCTTATATATGGTTATCCCTGAGCGAGTTTTTCCGCCGCGCGCAGGAAATAATCGACCTCCCTTTCGTTATTGAACGCCGACAGCGAAGCGCGCACCAACCCGTCTGAGTGCAGTGCCTGGTGCATAAGCGGCGCGCAGTGCAGACCGCCGCGCACGCAAATCGAGAACTCCTCCGACAATCTGTACGCCGCAATTTCGGACTGCATTTTTTCGAACGCGAGCGCGACTATGCCGAAGTGGTTGGGCTTGGAATACAGCTCTATTCCCTCGATTGCGCTCAGACCGTTGAGCATAAGGTCGGTCAGATACAGCGTTCTGTCGCGGTTTTCGTGCATGTGCGATTTGAGATACAAAACGCCTTCGCCCAGGGATACTATCGCAGGATAGGACAGCGTTCCGCTTTCCAGCCTGTCGGGATAGAAGTCGGGCATATCCAGGTTTATGCTCTCGCTGCCCGTGCCGCCGAAGGTGACGGGCGAGGGGTTGAAGCGTTCCGAAAAGACGAGCGCTCCGCTGCCCTGTATACCCAGCATACCCTTGTGCCCGGCGATGGCAAGCGCGTCGATGCCGAGTGCGGAAATATCCACGCTCTGGTGACCGCACGCCTGGGCGCCGTCGCATATAAGCAGGGTTTCGGGCGGAATTTCGGCGCGTATGCGCGTTATATCGGGCGCGGTGCCCGTGACGTTGGAGGCAAGCGTGATTATAACCGCTTTCGCCCCCTCATTTGCCGCTTCTATAAGCGCGGCTATGTCTATATCGCCGTGGGCGGTGAGCGGAGCAAGCTCCACCTTTACCCCCTTGCCCTGCAAATAGTGCAGAGGGCGCAGCACCGAATTGTGTTCGGCAACCGTCGAAATTACTCTGTCGCCCTCCTTTAGGGTGCCGAATATGGCTATGTTAAGCGCTTCGGTACAGTTTTTGGTGAACACCACCCTGTCGGGCGAGGGCGCGTTGAAGAACGAGGCAAGCGCGCTGCGCACCTGGTAAACTCTTTCCGCGCAGGCAAGCGAAAGCTTGTGTCCGCTTCTGCCGGGATTCGCGCAGGTTTTAAGCGCCGCGGCGGTTGCGCCGAGTACACCGTCGGGCTTGAAGCCGCCCGTTGCCGCATTATCGAAATATATCATAACTCCCCCCTTACTGTCAGCGACGGAAGCAATTTCCGCCGCCTTTCGGCGTTGCGCCGTATATCACAATCGCCCCGCGCGACGTAATATAATAGTAGGATAATTTATGAAACGAAGGATAAAATTATGACTGAAATTCTGGCGGTTTTTCGCTCCCGCTCTCAGGCGATTGACTGCATGACGAAAATGAGGGCTTTGAATATTCCCGCGCAGCTTATCAACACGCCCAAGGAGGCGAACGTGGGCTGCGGACTGTCGCTTAAATTTCCGCAGCACGCGGCAAACAGGGTAAAGAACGTCATCTCGCGCGTCAACTATTCCGCATTCTACGGCTATATGCGCATAGATTACAGAAGCGGAAAAATGTTAATAAGAGGCTTTTAACCGCTTGAAAACAAGGCGCGTTTCGTGTTAGAATAGGGCTATGCAGACCAACGATAAAATTTTGGAAGAGCTTGCGCGCCTTTACCCCGACGCGCGCCCCGCGCTTAAATATAACAGCCCGTACGAGCTGCTTGTTGCCGTTATACTTTCGGCGCAATGCACCGACGAGCGCGTGAACAAGGTTACGGCGGAGCTGTTCAAACGGCACAATACCCCTGCCGCAATGCTCACCCTTTCGCAGGAGGAGCTTGAAAAATATATATTTTCGTGCGGCTTCTACCACCACAAGGCGGCGCATATACTTTCCGCCTCGGCGGACATTATGCAAAAATTCGGCGGCGAGGTGCCGCGCGGCTTTAACGAGCTTAAAAGCCTTGCGGGCGTCGGGCAGAAGACCGCCAACGTCGTGTGGTCGGTCGCGTTCGGCGAGGACGCAATTGCCGTGGACACCCACGTTTTCCGCGTTTCCAACCGCCTGGGGCTTGCCTGCGCAGACAATCCTTTAAAGGTTGAGGAAGGGCTTAAAAAGGTCATTCCCAAATCCGACTGGTCCAAGGCGCACCACTGGCTTATCTATCACGGAAGGCGCGTTTGCCACTCGCAACGCCCTGCCTGCGCCGACTGCACCCTTAAAGACTACTGCAAATTTTACAACCAAAAATAAATATGAAACAATAAAGCGGCGCGGACGAAAATCGTCCGCGCCGTTAATATTTTATTTCGCATTCAACCGAAAATTATCATAATGATAAACAGTCTTGCAAAAAAGACGAACCACCCCGCAAGGGCTATACCGCTCAATACCAGCCCGGCAATAGCAAGCCCGTTGCACGACTTGCGCTTCTTTACGTCCATAACCGCCAATATGCTGATAATAAGCCCCGTCACCGCAGGCAGACAGAATAGAAAACCCAAAAACAGCGAGAGTAATCCAACCACGAAACCCGCAATTCCAAGTCCGTTTACGCCTTTAGCTTCGGGTATATCCTGTCCGTTTGTTACCTGCACGGGCTGTTGAACGGGTTGCACGGGCTGTACAACAGGCTGTACGGGCTGACCGTAAAAGCCTGCGCCGCGCCTTACCGCAAGCACTCCGCAGTTAGGGCAAACAACCGCCTCGTCGTCTATTTGCTTTCCGCATTTTCTGCAATACATATAATCAGTTCCTTTTCAAATCTTTGATATATTTATATCCCTTTGCAACAATTTTAGTCCCTTGGAGACGAAAAGTCAAGTTTCTTCTTATCCCGCCGCTTTTGGACGGCTCTGACAATATTCGGCATAAACACTATAAGCGGCAAACCGATACAGACAAAGCAAAGCATAACGAGGAAAACAATGCCCAGCACTCTGCCGCTGCCGCCGCCCGACTGCTTGGGTTTTTCCACCGAGCACATTCTGAATTTAAGCTCGCCCTCGGGCAGCGAGGAAAACTCCGCCTTATATCCCCCTTCGCACTTTTCAAAGCCGTCGGGCATATTGAGCATATAATAGGG
>CAMWWA010000125.1 GCA_947177825.1 uncultured Clostridia bacterium | reverse complement strand
ATTAAACCCACCGTTGATAACTTTAACGGTTACGACGAAGCGCTTATGACTTTCGTCACCGACAAGCTTCAAAGCGGTTTATACGTTGGTTCGTACAAGGCTGTATTCGCACTGACCGACTACGATAACTATGAATGGGCAACAAGCACGACTTATAAAAAAGCGGTGTTTGCCGCAGCAATATACGAGGGTGAAACCGAAGTAATACTCAACGCAAACGAAGCGGCGGTTGACTGGAACATAACCAAAGCGGTACTCACCGCAACCAAGAAGGAAAACGCGCTTCCCGTATTTGCAAGCGAGAGCTATATCGGCTCTATGAACGACGTGGTAACTTTAAAGTACTACACGGACGAGGAATGCACCGAAGAAATCGCGGCGGAAGACCTTAAGTACGAAACGCAGTATTACGTAAAGGCGGAGCTTCTCGACACGGATAACTTCGAGCTTGAGGCAAGCGCGGCGCAGTACGCGGTTAAATCGTTCACTTACACGACGCCTGCAAAGGAGCTTACGGGCTTCGAAAAAATCCTTGCAATCGTCAAGGCAAACTGGCTGTGGATAGTTATTGCAGTCGTTGCGTTGATTCTTCTCATACTTATAATCGCACTTGCGGTGCGTTCGGCAAAGAAGAAGCGCGAGCGCGAGGAGCAGCGCAGGCTGGAAGAGAAAGCCGAGCGTGAGCGTAAGGAAGAAGAACGTGAGCGCAGGGAAGAGGAGCGCAGACAGCGCGAGGAAGAGCGCAGGCGCGAGGAACGCGAGGAGCGTATGGCGGCACGTATGGCTATGCCTCAGATGATGCCCCAGATGCCTCAGCAAATGCCCCAGGCGCAGGGCGCACCCCAGGCACAGTCTATAGCGGCTGGCGGCGGCTCTGCAATAAGCGAAGCGCAGTTCGTGCATATTCAGATGCAGGCGGAGCTGGCGGCGCTCAAAGCTGAGCAGACGGCAAAGGAGCTTGCCGAGCTTAAAGCAAAGCAGGCGACCGAACAGCAGCTTGCCCAGACCAAACTGGAAATGCAGTTTGCCAATATGACGGCGCGTTCGGGCGGCGAGCAGTTGATTCAGGGCGGAATGACCATTGAAAAACTGACCGAACTTATCAGGACGGAAATCAACGCCGCGCTGAACGGCAGGGAAAAGGCGGCGCAGACCGCAACCGCAGCGCCCGAAGGCGCGGCGGCCGCGGCAACGCAGGTTCCTCCCGATGCGGTTATGACTACGGTGACAACCACCAAGATAGACACGACGAAAAAGCAGCCGCAGGCAACGCAGGCGGCGGCTCCCGTAAGAACGGTGGTGCGCAACGTGGTGGCGCCCATGCCCGTTGACGACGGCAGGGTATTCGACGTGGGCGGCTTCTATACTCCCGTAGACCCGTTGACCGACCTCAACCTTGACGAGGCGGAAAAGAAAGATTAAGCGGTAAAGCAAAACGCGCCGCGCGGCAGGTACGCCGCGCGGCGCAAGTTTTTTGTTTGCGTATCGCCTCAAAATTGCTTGACTTAGTATACCGTAAACTAGTAAAATAATAGGGTATAGGTATAATTCTATAATTACGGGTAAAAAAAATGGCATTTAAAAAGATAGGTCGGGTTATATGTGCGGTTGCACTTACGGGTACGGTGCTTGCGGCGCCCATGCTTGCCGCGTGCAATACGGACCATCCCGAAGCTAAAATAACGGTGGAGTTCGAGGGTATTTCTTACGTGCTTCAGTACAAGATGTACCGCAATATGTATCCGCAGACCGTTCAGCACTTTATCGAGCTTGCGGACAACGGCTTTTATAACGACACCATAATACACAACTATCAGTCGTCATATTGGTACGGTGGCGGCTACGGCTATTCCGAAACGGACGAGCTTTCCTATCTGGAAGCATACGCGGAGGGCAAGGAAGGACTTTTAGACTACCTTGACGCGGTTTCCAAGGAGAAGGAGTATTCGGTACTTGCCGACCCTGCGGCGGGCAAGATAACCCCTTCGGTGTATCTCGATTATCAGAACGGCGAATACGTAAATCCTTTGAACACGCTGATAGGCGAGTTCAGCACCAACCAGCACAAGATTGAAAACGGTGCGCTTAAAGGTTCGTACGGCGCGCTGAGAATGTTTTACAGCGCAAAGAACGACGCGAAGGATTACGTGCGCCTGGACAAATACGGTTCCGCTGACGGCGTAATGGGCGAGTACAGATATAACAGTACCACGAGCCTGTTTTCCATTCAGGTGGGTTCTTCCACTTCGTCCGATTCCAGCTACTGCATATTCGCAACGCTGAAAAATACCGATACGCTGAACAGTCTGCGCGACGCGCTTAACAGCACGGTATCGACCACTGACACAAGTCTTTACGTAGACAACTACGACCATTTCCTGGACGCCAATTCCAACGAGGCGACTTACAGAGTGCCCAACAAGCCGATAATCGTAAAGTCGGTTGAAATAACGAAATATTAAGATTAGCGGTAAACGCCCCGTGCAACGAATGTTGCACGGGGAATTTTTTTACAAAAAATTTTTAAAACCGTGTAACATTTTGCTTGTTTTAAAGGTCTATATAAGGCGAGGGGAACAGTGACTGAAATACACGGGAGAAATTAAAAAAGTATGGAAGGCATAGGAGAAAAAATTAAAGAGCTTAGGAAGAGCAAAAACGTTTCGCAGGAAGAGCTTGCGTTCGCGCTTAAAGTAAGCAGGCAAACGATAAACAAGTGGGAAGCCAACGCTATGCAGCCGAATATGGAAAGTATAACGGCGCTGTGCAAGTATTTCGAAGTCAAATACGAATTCTTTGTCAGTGACGGTAAGGTGGCGGAAGAGGCTGCCGCCGCGGAGGATAACGGCGGCGAAGTACAGGCAAAGGGCAAGGACAAGCGCTTTATAATCTGCCTCAGTTTGCTGATTGTTTGCTCGGTTGCGTTTGTTTTATGTTTGGCTTTGTCGTTTAACTACGGTATTCTTGCATTCAGTCCCAACACGGGTTACGTTGTCGTTTCGAATTATGATAATTCGAAAATTGCTTTTGCAATATCCTTAGTCGGCGGCTTAATTTCATTGGGAGTAAGCATAATTGCGATTTTTCTGCTTAAAAAATTCAAAAAGTAAATAAAAGTTTACATAAATGTAAACAAGAGTTTATTGCGCTTATAACTTTCAAGTTATAAAATAATGTAAAAAAACGAAAGAGGTTACGTTATGAAAACTGGTAAAATCAAAGGACTTATCTGCGCGTTGCTGTGCTGGTTACTGTTGCTGTGCGCTACGCTGATTTGTTTAAACGCAAACGGCGTTTACGCGGCGCCGCAGGACTATGCGGCTGAAAGCGTAGGAGAGGAAGTGGAAGAAGAGGCAACGCCCTACGCATTAGCTAATTTGTCGCTGTCCATAAACGGCGGTGACGGCAAGGTGTGGGCAACCGTAAGGAACGACCTTGCATGGTTCGCTCCCAAGGTAACGGTTATAGTTTTTCTGTACTCTTCGGATACTTATACCGAATCGTATCTGGATATGAATATGGAAAGCAGCAACGAAATAGCCGATTTGAATATGGGTAAAACCATTACGGCAGAAGCGCCTACGGGCGGCGTTGAAAAGTATTGGCTTGCTAGAACACGCTACAAAATAAACAACGGGGACTGGAAAATCAAGGATACGGGTGTTTGCCGTCTCGGACCTTCGGGCGAGTTTTTGGGCTACGTGTAATTAAATAATAAATTCAAATAAAAAAGTCGGACAAATTGCGGTTTGTCCGGCTTTTTTTTAGAAATGTAAACAAAGATTTACATAAATGTAAACAAAAAGCGGTGGTTTTTTGCTGCGTCGGGTGATAGAATTACCTCAAATTTTTTTGAAGGAGTAAAAAGTTTATGAAAAAGGCGAAGTTACTTTTAGCAACGGCGGCGGTTGCAACCGCAATCACCTGCGCGGTAGGATGTGCGGCGTGCGGCGGCAACAGTGCCGACGACAAAAAGGATAAGGACATAGCGGCGGTATATCAGCTTTACGTCGCATACGCGGACGCAAGCGGCGAAACCGCTTTAACTTACGAACAGTGGCTGGAAACCATTAAGGGTGACAAAGGCGCGACGGGTGCAACAGGCGCAACGGGCAAGTCGGCAT
>CAMWWA010000124.1 GCA_947177825.1 uncultured Clostridia bacterium | reverse complement strand
GAAAGTCCGCTTAGCAGGGCTATTACGCTGAGCGCCGCAATTTTGCCGATTGCTATCGAGCTGCGCTTAACGGGCGTGACCAGCAGGGTGGCAATCGTTCCCCTCTCCTTTTCGCCCGCAATCGATTCGGGCGCGACCGCCATACAGCCGCTGAAAAGAAGCATCAACAGCACCATGGGCACAATCATTTTGAGTATGGTTTTTGCCGTGCTCTGCGCGTCGGCAAGGTCAAAGTTGCCGTCGGCTAACGGTCTGTTTATATCAAACTTGTTTGCTATGGAGTCCTCATAAGAGCTCAGAATGCCCGTTGCCATATTGTACGCCGTGAAAGACTTTGTTTCAGATGAATTGAAATAAATTTCAACGTTAGGCGCTGCAGTTTCCAAATCTGGCGAGTATTCCGCGACAAGCTCGTCGAAGTTTTGCGGAAAGCTAATAAACAGGTCAAGCTCGCCGTTCTTTACCGCCGACATTGCACTTTCGGGGGTATAATCTTCCTTTACGTCGAAAACGGCGTTGAACGCGGGCGACTGGCTTTCGGGCAGTCCGACAACGTAAACCGTGCATTTTTCTTCGGCGGCTTCATTTCCCACGCTTTCCATTATCGTGCCCATAAGTGAGTACATCGCAAAGATGAGCAGGCCGGGCAAAATACGCGTGGTGAGCATCAGGCGCGTGTCTTTAAAAAAGCGGGCAAATTCCTTTTTGATTATGGTGAGTATGGTTTTCATTCGTTTGCCCCCTTTACCTGCGCGTACAAATCGAAAAATTTATCTTCCAGATTCTTTTCCGCCGTCAGGTTTGCAAGCGTGTCCAATGCGACCAGCTTGCCGTCGATTATTACGCCCACCCTGTCGCACAGCTTTTCGATTAAACTGAAAATGTGCGTTGATAAAATTATGGTCTTGCCCTTGGCTTTGAGTTCGATTAAAAAGTCGGTGACCGTCTTTGCGGTGAGAACGTCCAGCCCGTTTGTGGGCTCGTCGAAAATTATAAAGTCGGGGTCGTTGACCAGCGAGATTACCAGCGAAACCTTCTGACGCATACCCGTCGAGAGGTTGGCAACCTTGACCTCGGCAAACTTATCTATGCCGAAGCGCGCAAACATTTCGCGCTTGCGCTCCGCCGCCTTTTCGGGCGGAACACTGTAAAGTCCGCTGAAAAAGTCGAAAAGATAGTTGGGCGTAAAGAAGTCTTCCAGCTTTAAATCACTTGTAAGAAAGCCGATTTTTGAGCGCACCGCGTAGGGGTCGGCAACTATGCTTGCCCCGTCCACTATGGCGTCGCCGCCGTCGGGTTTTATTAGCGTAGCCAACATTCTCAGCGTGGTCGTCTTGCCTGCGCCGTTGGGTCCAAGCAAGCCGAAAATTTCGCCCTTGTACGCCGTAAAAGACAAGTCGTCCACCGCGACCTTTATCGGAATGCCGCCTTCCAGCCTGCGCTGCTTGTACGAAAGTCTGAACGACTTGGAAAGGTTTTTTACCTGCAGAATTTCTTCCATAAAACGTATACTCCGTTTCCGTATTTCGCTTTTATTATACTATACAGCCGCGCCCTTTTCAACGGTGTTTTCTTGTAGATTTTGCGTGATTGTATATAAGATTTACAATATATAAAAAAACGCCCGTGCGCAATTTTAAACGCACGAACGCAAATTTAAGTAAAATCAGTTAAAAAGTCCCACGCACTGCAACACCACGCAGGTTATTGCAAGCAACGTGAGGTACAGCGAGAACCATTTGTAGTTTGCCTTTTTTATCGCCGCAAGCATTACCTTGATTGCGAACAGTCCTGCCACCGCGGAAACGATAAGCCCTATTGCAATGCACCAGCCGAATTGCGGTCCCGCAACGCTGAACGAATAGGCAAACCCCTCTTCCTTGTCGATAAGTCCCTTTACAAGCTCGACGAAGAAGCTGCCCAGGATTACGGGTATGGACAATAAGAACGAGAATTTTGAGGTGTCCTCCGCCGTGCCGCCCGCGAACGTGCCTGCCGCTATGGTTGAGCCGCTGCGCGATATACCGGGGAGAATTGCAACCGCCTGCGCAAAGCCCATGGGAAGCGTCGTGCGCCAGCAAAGAGGCAACTCCTTTTTTCTGCGCTTTGCAAACGTTTCGGTTGCAAACAGCACCGCCGCCGTGACGGTAAAGAATACCGCAAGCACCACGCCGACGTACCTGCCGCCCATTAAATGCTCCTCTATGACGTCGTCCAAAAGCAAGCCCGCAATTGCCGCGGGTATGGTTGCTACGACGAGATATAAAAGCGTTTTGAAGGGTTTTTTGAACAGGTCGAGAATATCCCGCCAAAAAATTATGCACACCGCCACGAGAGTGCCGAGGTGCAAAATTATGTTAAAGAACAGTTCCGCGCCGCCTATGTCTATGCCGAGCACCCTCTGCAAAAACGTCAGGTGTCCGCTTGACGAGACGGGCAGAAATTCGGTCAAGCCCTGAGTCAACCCCAGAACGAGCGCCTGCCACCATTTCATTAATTAGCCGAGCTCCGTTAAGTCCTTATAAGCCTTTTCGTAAACTTTGACCGCTTCGTCGGTGTTGAAATCCTTTAAAATTTCAGCACGCTTTTTGGAAGCTTCGTTGGTGAGAGTCGAATCCTTTACCCAGTTGTAGAAACGGTTTTCGAAAGTGCCTTCCGTTTCCACCCTTTCCTTGCTCCATACGGGAGAATAAGCCGCGCCGCCATCGAACGAGAACGTTTCGGTGACGTAGATGAGGTGCCAGCCGTAGTCGCCTGCGCAGACCTTAAAGCTGCCCACGCCCATTCTGAGCGCCTGCTGCGCCGCGTATTCGAATTCCTTGATATAGGAGGTTTCGTATGCGGAAACCGTGTAGCCGATATACTGCGAAAGAACGCCCGTATCGGTGGTGTACGCGTACTGCAGCTCGTTGACTGCCGACATTGCCTTGTAGCGGTCGGAAGTGGTGACGAAGCCGTCCTCCTTACTTGCGGTGAGGTTGACCTTGCCCGTCGCATAGACCAGTTTGGAATAGTCTATCTGGGTGTCGTCGTTTGCAACCGTGAACGACTTTTCGTCGTAATAAGCGGAGTTTTCGCCCGAATACGCCGTGCCGCCGAACTTATCGCCTGCGTAGGTCTGTACGCTGTCGGTGCCGAGTACGTAATTAATATATGCGGCAAATTCCGAAAGCATATCATCAATATTGAGTTTTTTGGGAATAAGCCTGTAACTTCCGTCGGTATTCTTGGTAACCTTGCCGTTGTACGAATACAAACCGGTATATTTTTCAAGCGGCTCGTACTTGTCCGTCCTGGTAAGGTTGTTTTCGAAGAATAAATATTTTCTGTCCGCGCTGCCGCCGTTGTAGTAGGCAAGCTTATCGGTCTTGTCGGCGTTGTACTCCTCAACGTTGAAGGAATAGTCGGTTTCGCCGTTGAACCACGCTTCGCGCTGGTCGGTCGTGGTAATCTGTTTAAGAAGCTGGTTTCTCGCCGCGAAATAGCCGCTTTCGTCTATGATGTCGCTGTCGCGGAAATCCTGCAAAGCATTAAGCTTCTGGTTCTGCGTGGTCGAGAAAGGAAGCAGAATGTTGTAAACGTAGCCGAAGGTTCCCCTCGTTCCGTCGTCCTGCAAAACCGTATCTGAGGTTGCGGGGCTGTAAAGTATGAACTTCGTGTCCGACAAAGTGCCCATCGCCGATTCGAACGCGGTCGCGGAGTAATAACCCTTTTTCTGCGCGGTCAGCTCTCCGTCGTCGCCGTCGTACGCGTTCTTGACGTAGGTGTAAACGCCGTCTTCAACCTTGGTGATAAGCGCTTCCTGCTGCTCCTCGTACAAATCGTTGAAGGCGTTTATGACCTCCTGCTGAAGCTGGGAAACGTAGGAATCCTGAACGTAGCTGAGCTTTAAAACGTCGGTCGTTTCGGTGTCCGCGGATGTGAGAACGTAATTGCTCTTCAAGCTGCTGACGAACGCCGCGTAAGCCTTGCGGCGCGTGTTGCGCGTGGTTCCGTCAAGCGGCTCGTATTCGCCCGCGTCCGAAAGAAGGTAACCCTGATAGCCGGTGTATACGCCGTAGCTTTCGGGAATGTGCTCCTCTTTAAGGCTGTCGATGCCGCCGGGGGTTGAGCGCGTGCCGCTTCCCGAATAGC
>CAMWWA010000123.1 GCA_947177825.1 uncultured Clostridia bacterium | reverse complement strand
GGCACAGCTCGCTGCCGATGGAACCGCCGCCGCCCGTGACCAGAACGACCTGTCCTTCGATATATCCCATAATCTCGTCGAGGTTGACCTTAATCTGTTCCCTTCCGAGAAGGTCGGTAATCTGAACTTCGCGCAGCGCCGCAACGCTTGCTTCGCCGTTGACTATCTGGTATATGCCGGGAAGCGTCTTGACGTTGCAGTCGGTGGTTTTGCATATCTCGTATATGCGCTTGACCTCCGCCTTGGTTGCCGACGGTATGGCAATAAGTATCTCTTCTATCGCGTATTTTTCCGCGCACTTTTTGATATCTTCCGTAGTACCGACAATCCTTACGTTGCCTATGCGCTTGCCGACTTTGGAAGGGTCGTCGTCGATAACGCACACGGGGTTATAGGCAATTTTATCGGTAGTCTGAATT
Organism: uncultured Clostridia bacterium; assembly: GCA_947177825.1. GTDB lineage: Bacteria > Bacillota > Clostridia > Christensenellales > Borkfalkiaceae > Coproplasma. The sequence continues at coordinate 3,716 of CAMWWA010000123.1, read as the reverse complement.
TCTCTTATGAGCGTTGCGCCGGCGTTGCCTCCGCCTATTATCATCGCCCTTATCTTGCCCCTGTTACCGCTGGTAACCGAGTATTTAATCATGATATATATGCGCTTGGAATAGCGTATTGCCATCACGAACGAGAAGAAGGTTATCGTGTAGACGAACTGCTGCCAGATTCCGACTAGGAATGGCGAATACGAACAGCCGGTTGCAAAGGTGAGCACCGCCACGCCGACCAGCTTTAACGTGTCGATAAGCCCGACCGTATCGAACGTGAAATAGTACATTCTGAACAGAATTAAAAACACGTAGGATAACGACAGGTTCGCGAGATACCACCAAAGAATTTTAAGCGTCCATTCCAGGTTTCCCGCGAGCACGGCAATCAGCGCCGCCATGGTTATGGCAACGAAATCGCACAGGGCGACGACTACTATTCCGTTTACGCCACTTCTTTTCTTTTTCACTTCTCTCTCCGTAAATTATTGCGCGTAAAAAATTTTTATATCTGTTACTCGACCGCAACGCACTTTGCAAGATTGCGTGGCATATCCACGTCCAGTCCCTTGGTTACGCTTACGTAATAGCTTAAAAGCTGTAACGGTATTACCGCAAGGCTTGCGGTAAACAAGGGGTCGGTTGCGGGAACGTAAACCGTAAAGTCAGCGTTCTTTTCGATATCGTAATTTCCGTTTAACGTGACGCCCATTATATAAGCGCCGCGCGATTTGACCTCGACGAGATTGCTCACGGATTTTTCGACAAGCCCGGGCTGGGTGACAAGACCTATTACCAGGGTATTATCCTCGATAAGGCTTATGGTGCCGTGCTTGAGCTCGCCCGCCGCGTAAGCTTCCGAGTGGATATAGCTTATCTCTTTAAGCTTTAAGCTGCCTTCCAGGCTGACGGCGTAATCTATTCCCCTGCCTATAAAGAAGACGTCCTTCCTGTTCGCGATTTTGGTTGCGAACCATTTTAAGCTTTCGTCGTCGGAAAGTATCTTCTCTATTCCCGACGGAATTGCAAGCATTTCCGCGATAAGTGACGCGTATCTGCCGTCGTCTATCTTGCCGCGCACCTTTGCAAGCTGAACCGCCAACACGTACGCGACGATAAGCTGCGCGCTGTAAGCCTTGGTTGTGGCAACCGAAATTTCCGGACCTGCTTTTGTGTAAAGCACCGCGTCCGCCTCCCTTGCGATGGAGGAGCCGAGAACGTTGACGATGGCAAGCGTCTTTACTCCGCTTTCCTTTGCGCCGCGGAGAGCCGCAAGCGTGTCCGCGGTTTCGCCCGACTGGCTTATTACGATAAGCAAATCGTTTTTATTCAGAACGGGATTTCTGTACCTGAACTCCGACGCGACGTCCACGTGAACGGGCACGCGCGCAAGCTCTTCGATTACGTATTTTGCGACCATGCCGACGTGATATGCCGAGCCGCAGGCTGCAATCTGAATATTGTCTATCTTTGCAAGCTGGGCGTCGGTAAGACCGGCTTCGCCCAAATCTATCTTCCCGTCCTTAATAAACGAATTTAAAGTGTTTGCGACTACCGAAGGCTGTTCGTGCATCTCCTTCATCATGAAGTGCGCATAGCCGCCCTTTTCCGCCGCTTCCACGTCCCAGTCTATGGTCTTGGTCTTTTTCCTGATGACCTTTCTGTCGACGTTATAGAAAGTCGCCTTGCCCTTTTCGAGGCGCGCAATTTCCATATTATCCACGTAATAAATGCTGCGCGTATATTTTAAAATCGCGGGCACGTCGGAAGCGAGGAAGGTTCCCTCGTCGGTCACACCGACAACCAGAGGGCTGTCCTTTCTTGCGATATAAATTTCTCCGGGATAATCTTCGAACATTACGGCGATTGCGTAGGAACCGCGCACGCGCAGGGTGAAGCTGACCATCGCCTCGACGGGGTTATTCCACTTCTTGTAGTAATAGTCGATTATCTTGGTTGCGATTTCGGTATCCGTTTCGGAATAGAAGGTATACCCCTTACCCAGAAGCTTTTCTTTGAGCTCCACGTAATTTTCGATAATGCCGTTGTGAACTGCGACTATCGACTGGTCGTCGTTGTGGTGAGGGTGCGCGTTGGTAACCGAGGGCATACCGTGGGTTGCCCAGCGCGTGTGTCCTATGCCGCAGGTGCTCTTTAACGCCTTGCCGCCGTTAATCATATCCGAGAGCACGCGCAATCTGCCCTTGGTCTTTACGACCTCGTGCCTGCCGTCATCTCTTTTTACCGCGACGCCCGCGGAATCGTATCCGCGGTATTCGAGTTTAGAAAGCCCGTCCAACAGAATGGGCGCAGCCTGTTTATTTCCTGTGTATCCTACTATACCGCACATATCTTACTTCTCCGAATTCAATCCTTTCTCTCGTAGCCCTTTGCTCTTATTACCGCGACTACGCTTTCAGCAAGCTCCTTACACTCGTTCCTGGTTTCGGCTTCGACCATTACCCTGACGAGCGGTTCGGTTCCCGACTCCCTGACCAGTATCCTGCCGCGGCTGCCCAGCTTTTGCTCTACGTTCTTTACCGCCGCGCGCACGTCTTCGTCCGCCTGCGCCTTGACTTTGTCGTAAACCTTTACGTTTATGAGCACCTGCGGATATTCCTTAACTGGCGAAGCGAGAGCCGAAAGCTTAGCCTTTTTGGCAAGCATGACTTCCGCAATTTTAAGGCTTGTTAAAATGCCGTCGCCCGTAGTTGCATACTTTGAAAAAATTATGTGTCCCGACTGTTCGCCGCCCAGCCTGTTGCCGTGGGCGTTCATATACTCGTGAACGTATTTGTCGCCTACCGCGGTCTTTACGTAATCTATTCCTATCTCGTCAAACGCCTTGTACAGACCGAAATTGGACATTACCGTCGTTACGACCGTATTGGAGGCGAGCTTGCCGCGCTCCTTCATATACCTGCCGTAAATATATAAAATCTTGTCGCCGTTGACGACCTCTCCGTTTTCGTCCGCGCAGAGGCACCTGTCCGCGTCGCCGTCGTAGGCAAAGCCGACGTCCAGCCCATTTTCTTTTACAAGTCTGCACAGTCCTTCGATATGCGTCGAGCCTGCGTTTTCGTTTATGTTGAAGCCGTCCGGCTGTGCGTTTATTATCACCGTGGTTGCGCCCAGCGCGTCGAACACTTCTTTTGCGATATTCCAGCTTGAACCGTTTGCACAGTCCAGCCCGACTTTCATTCCCTTTAACGGATACACGCCGAGCGAGGTGAGATAGGCAATATACCTGCTTCTGCCCCCGGTATAGTCTACCGTGCAGCCCAGCGCCTTTCCCGTTGCGTAGGGAAGCTTGTCCGTACCCAAAACGGATTTGCCGTCTATATAGTCCTCGATGAGCGCAATGGTATCTTCGTCAATCTTTTCGCCGTCGCGGCTGAAAAGCTTTATGCCGTTGTCGTAGTAGGGGTTGTGGCTTGCCGAAATCATTATGCCGCAGTCAAACCCCTCGGTGCGCGTGATATACGCAACCGACGGCGTAGTCGTGACGTGGAGCATATACGCGTCCGCGCCCGAGGCGGTAAGCCCCGAAATCAAAGAGTATTCGAACATATAGCTCGAACGGCGCGTGTCCTTTCCTATGACCACTTTCGCGGGGGAATTGTCGCCCCATTCGCGCCTATTTATATTGAAATACCAGCCGAGAAATCTGCCGACCTTGTATGCGTGTTCCGCGGTCAAGGTGACGTTAGCCTCTCCCCTGAAAC
>CAMWWA010000122.1 GCA_947177825.1 uncultured Clostridia bacterium | reverse complement strand
ATAATATATTATGAGCGCTTATTTAACAAACAAAATAATTTTTGAAAATTTTTAACATAATGACATTCTATATGTTATTTTACCCCATTATTCCCTTGACTAAATGATAATGATGATATATAATGTCACCGAAAACAATTCAAAGTGTTAATTACTAACAAAGGAGCCTACAATGAAGCGCGAAAGGATTGAAGAGATTGCCGAAATTTTAGATAAACGCGGCAAAATGACGCTTGAACAGCTTGAAAAGGAGTTCCCCAACGTTTCGCAGATGACGCTGCGCCGCGACTTATACCAGCTTGAAGAGGACGGGCGCATTATCCGCATACGCGGCGGCGCTATGTCCGTTAAGGAAGTGCAGAAGGTTTCGGGCGAGGCGTACACAAAAAAGACCACCATAAATACCGACGCAAAGATAGTTATTGCGCAGAAGGCGGCAACGCTCATCGACGAGGGCATATCCCTCTTCCTTGACGGCGGCACTACGGCAATGTATCTTTCCAAGGAAATTCCCGATATCAACTGCAACGTGTTCACCAACGGCATTGCGGTTGCAATGGAGCTTGCGCAGAAAAAGAACATAAACATAGTCGTGGTTGGCGGTCAGCTTATGAAGGATAACCTTTCCACCTCCTCCCCCGTCGCAAAGGCGTATTTCGACGCGACCAATTTCGAGCTTGCAATTGTTTCGGCAACGGCGTTCACGCCGCAGAACGGCTTTTCGTGCAACAGCCAGATTGAAAGCGACCTTTTAAAGCAGGTGTTCCAGAAGGCAAGGCACGTGTATATGATGCTGGACAGCTCCAAGATAGGCAAAATCAATTCCTACACCTTTGCGCATATCGAGGATATAGACGTCCTTATTACCGACGACAACTTCCCCAAGGAGTACAAGGCGCTGTTCGAACAGAACAACATAGTAGTTATGTAAGCGGCGGCGGGTGCCCCGCAGGCATATCCTTTAATTGCTTGACGGATAAACAAACTTAATCGCAACAAAACGAAGCCCGAGGCAATTTGCCTCGGGCGCTTATTTTATTAAACTTAATCGGACCATTTGTGCTTACTTAAGGTTCGGTCCTTCACGTCGTCGTAAAACTCGAAATACTTGCGGCGGATATCCTCCACCGTGTCGCCGTCTTCTATAAGCCCCAGCAGCTCGTCAAGCTCCTCGGGCGAAAAATCCGAAAGGCAGAACTCGCCGTCGAACGCCGAAGCCAGTCTCATCAAATCCCAGTTGGAAGCTTTCACTTTGAGTTTCTCCTTTTTAACGCTTCGTAACGTACTTCTTGACAACCGGCAAAGTCGTAATGCCGTCAAGCATCAGCGAAACGCCGAAAACGATTATATGCAGCTCGCCGTACTGTTCGGGTTCGTACAAAAGCAGAAACGCCACGACGACTTCGACTATACCCTTAATAATGTAGTACGCGCAGCGCATACCCCTTGATATGCGCGATATGGCGTGGTTGAACGCGTGCGCGCCCTCGAACAGCCCGATAACGCCCCACACGATAGGAATAAACGTGTGCGCCCACTGGTGCTCGATTATAATCATCACGCTCAGCCCCAGAACTATCAGCGAGCCCGCCGTCTTGTTGGTGTGCGTATCGCGGTATTCCTTTTTGACTATGGCGAAAATAAACTGCGTTATGGCAACCGCCGCCATCGCGCCGCCGACTATGTAGGGCAGAGCGCCCTCTATTCTTTCGGGTATAGCCGCGCACAGCACGCCCACGGCAAGATACAGCACGGCAAGAATATATTGCGCCACCTTTTCGGGCAGCTTTATATACGTGCTTACCTTCTTAACGTTGGCTTCAACCGAAAACCCCTCTATGATATGGTCGCCGTAAGCTCCGATGTCGGTTGCCGCGATTTCGCCGTGCGCCTCCTCGCCGTCGCTGCCAACAAGCTGCTGCCCGTCCTCAGCGGCAGGCTCCTGCTCCTTTGAAACGGCAACCTCTTCTTCAGCCTCTGCTAATTGAATTTCTTCCCTCTCTTCCTCAGCCATAAATATATTTTATCACTTATTTTGTGCGGTGTCAAGGTTGCATATCTTCTGTTGCGGGTGGTATAATATGGCTGTAAGGATGGTGACGACTATGGGAAAGCGGGCGGACAGAGCGCGCGAAATGTTTCTGGAAGGCTATAACTGCTGTCAGGCTGTAGTGGGCGCGTTTGCCGATTTGTACGGCTTTGACGCCGTGACCGCGATGAAGCTTGCCGAAGGCTTCGGCGGCGGACTGGGCAGAATGAGGCTGACCTGCGGAGCGGTAAACGCAATGGCTATCGTCGCGGGCATGAAGATGAGCCACGGACAGCCTGGCGACTTGAAGCGCCGCGGCGAAATTTACGCCGTTATCCAACAGATGGTCGGGGAGTTCAAGGAGCAAAACGGTTCGGTTATATGCGCCGAGCTTCTGGGCGCGGCACTGCCAAAGGATAATTCGGCAACGCCAGAGGAGCGCACGCCCGAGTACTACGCGCGCCGCCCCTGTCCCGACAAAATTTATCAGTGCGCCCTTATAATCGAGAAGCATCTACTCGGAAATACTTAAACGTGCCAAAGCCGTCGGAATTGCCGTTCGCTCGGGCATATATACCCACCTTTGCGCCAATCCACTTCCCCGGAACGGCGTAAAACTTCTGTTTGAACGCTCTTCCGCAGAACATGTATTTTATTACGAGGCAGTGGCGTTCCTCGTAACTTGCGGTTATTTTGAAAGTGACGTAATCTTTATCGTAAGGCAGACTTCGGCAGAGTGTTACGTCCTTTTTTTCGCCTAAAAAGCCTTTGCGGATTTCGAGATAAGTCCGTCCGCCGTCTTTGACAGCGCAGATATATGAATATTCTTTGCCGAATACGGTTAAGCCGACTTCGTCGCCGTCGTTTACAAGGTTCAGCCTGCACTTACACGTTACGGTAAAGTTTTTGTAGCAAACCTTCTGCATAAAGAGCTGCGGCAAATCCGAAAGAGCGCTTTCACCGTAATGTACACAATAAAGCTTCAGTCCATTTTCAAGCTTATACCAGTTTTCTTTGGTGTTTGCGGGAGTTTGCCATATAAGCGACAGTTTATCGCTCTTAAAAAAATCGGTCGGTTCGATTTTATAATCCGTTTTAATGTCAACGGGATACTCGCCGTATTCCACGGGCTGCCCGTGCAGATTTTCGTCCTTAACCGAGCCGCACAACACCCAGTCGTTAACCCATATTGCTGGTTGCAAGTGAACAATTCTGCCGAACGGACCCATTTCTTGAAAGTGCATAAACGCCCACTTCTTTCCCGCGTCGTCCAAATCTATAAGCGCGCCCTGATGGGGACCGTTTACGTCCGTATCGCCCTGAGTAAGAATAATTTTGCTCTCGTAAGGTCCGTAAATATTTTCGGAGCGCAATGCAACCTGCCAGCCGCTGCTCACGCCGCCAGCAGGCGCAAGAATGTAGAAGTATTTACCCCTCTTATAGAATTTCGGACCTTCGATTGTCGGGTTGTCGTTATGTCCGTCGTAAACAAACTGATAATTTTCGGTTGCTTTCGTCAAAGCTTCGTCAGTTTCCAATACCGCTAGTTTGGAATTAAACCCTATGCGGCTTTTTACAAACGCAAACACGACGTAACACTTTCCATCCGCCCAAATCGGGCAAGGGTCCTCGTATCCCCTTCCTTTCAGAACGGGGCGTAGTTGCGACCATTCGCCGTGCGGGTCGGTCGTTTCCGAAACGTAAATCCCCTCGTCGGGGAAAGGAATAAGACAGTAGAATTTTCCGTCGTGATAGCGCAAAGACGGCGCCCACGCTCCCTCGCCGTGACACACTTTATTAAATCTTTCAAACGGTATCTCTGGCATTACGTGGTTAATAAGCTCCCATTCGACGAGGTTTTTCGAATGCAGAACGGGCACGCCCGGCACGTGGTTGAAAGACGACGCCACCATATAAAAATCGTCGCCGACGCGTATTACATCGGGGTCGGAATAGTCGGATAAAATTACGGGATTACGGTATTGCATTTTACACCTCGCCTCTTATTAAAACACAGTTTATCATTTATTTCAATAAAAAACAAGGGCAACCTTTTGGTTGTCCTTGTTTTTCTGAAATCCGGCAACGTCCTATCCTCCCAAGGGGTACTCCCTAAGTACTTTCGGCG
>CAMWWA010000121.1 GCA_947177825.1 uncultured Clostridia bacterium | reverse complement strand
CCTTATCGGCAATGTCTGCGCTGTCAATTTCGGGCATATAGTTGGAAAGCACGGCAGCCGCCTTGTCCGCAAGCAAATCTTCGTTGATGTCGGCGTTGACCGAAAGCTTTTCGGAGATAGCTCTCGCAAGCTCGTCGGTATCGATTTCCTCTCCCGAACCGGAAGACATAAACGCGGGGTTGAGCTTTTCCGCAACGGCTGCGGCAATGACGTCGTAGTCGAGTTTGCTTTCAACAGCCTTGGCAAGCGAATCGCAGCCGTCGTCGTCGACGGTAATTTCAAACTGCTCGGGCGAGATAGAGCCTACGCGCTTGGCAACGCAGTCTGCGATTTCGTCCGAATCGATAGCTCCAGCCAGATTCTTGACGACCGCGTCGGCAATGAGCTCGTCGGAAAGCGAGAAGTTGAGGCGCGCCGCAATACCTTCGGCAAGAGCCTCCTCGTCGAGATTGGCTTCGACCGCGGCGGGGGTCGCCTCTGCCGTGTCCTCTCTCAGTCGCTCCGCAACCGCCTGTGCAAGCTTTTCTTCGTTTACGGCAGCCTCTGCGTGATAGGTAGGAATTACAATCTTGTCCGCAACCTTTCTGGAGAGCTCCTCCACGTCAAGGTCCGCGGGCTCCGCACTGCTGACCGTCTGGGGTATAATAATCTGTTCGGCAACGCGCGCCGCGATATAATCCGCGGACACGGGCTCCTGAACGGAAACCGCCTCGGCAACCTTTGCCGCAAGCAGGTCGTAATCGATTTCAGCCTGAACGGGAACGGGTTCGGGTTCAACCGCCGCAACCGCCGTTTCCGCCGCCGCAATGTTAAACGTGGGCGAAGGCATCTTCTGCGCTATCCTGTCCGCAAGAGCGTCGTAGTCGAATTCCTCGGCAACCGCCTGGGGAATAAACATTCTCTTTGCAACCGAGTAGCCCAGCTCCTCGTAATTGATATTAACCGCGGGCATCTTGCCCGTAACTTCCTTTGCAAGCTTATCGTAATCGATTTCCTCGGTAACCGCCTGGGGAATGTACATTCTCTTGGCAACCGCATAGCCCAGCTCGTCGTAATCGATATTGACGGGCGAGCCTGCCGCCGCGGGCGCCGCGGACAACTTGTTGAGTTTATCGGCAATAGCCTGTGCGTCGAAGTCCTCCATACCGTTGTCGGGAATGATAATCTTTGCCGCAACGCGCGAAGCAAGGTCGTCCACGTCGAATTCGACGGGATTGTTGACGACCTGGGTGACGACGGGCGCAGGCGCCGGTTCGCCGTCGTTCGAAGCAGCGACGACGGGTTCGGGCATCTGTGCCGCAATCTGTTCGGGCAGTTTGTTAATCAGTTTGGAAAGGGTTGTGTACAAACCCTCTATCTGCATCGAAACGCAGGAAATTTCCAGTTTGAGCTGCTCGTGCTCGTCGGCAAGCTTTTTGATGACATCCGCGTCCATACCGGGCGCCGCAGTCGAAGCCGCCTCCTTATCCTTCTTCTGAGCCGCGACGCGGGCTTCAAGCGAACCGATTCTTCTGTTAATCTGGTCCAGCTTAGTAATTATGACGTCCGCCTTTGTCATTTCCCTTCCGCTTCTGGTATCACTCATTTTAAACTCCTTCGCAAAACGCTTAATTGCGGTATATGTGCGCACCAATTACCATATATAAGATACGTACTCGACATTTAGTTTACACCAATTTTAATCAATTGTAAATATAATTAAAGAATTTTTTTGGCTTTTTTTAAGAAATTTTTTCCAAAAAAGGCGCAATATTGCAGTGCCGCGGCGGCTCTTGTTGAGCTTTTTTTGATACTGTCACTTATTTTGCCGTCAAAATGCTTGTATATTTTTGCGTGATAGTGTATAATAATTCCAATTTATACAAATTTGAGCGTATTTGCGGTTAAAAATACGAATTTTATTCATTTTTATGCAAATATGCGAATAAATTACGGAAATTTTTTTCAGAGAGGTTTTATATATGAGAGTTTACAATTTTGCGGCAGGTCCTTCCACCCTGCCCCTGGAAGTGCTTAAAAAGGCGCAGGCGGAGTTTCTGGACTTTGCCGGAACGGGAATGTCCGTAACCGAAATTTCCCACCGCGACAAGGCGTACGAAGCCGTAGTCAAGGAGGCGGAAGCGCTTACGAGAGAGCTTTTGAACGTGCCTGACGACTACGCGGTCATCTTCGTTCAGGGCGGCGCAAGCACGCAGTTTGCGGCAATCCCCTTAAACCTTATGCACAACGGCGTAGCAGACTATATCGTGACGGGCAACTTCGCCAAAAAGGCTTGGCAGGAAGGTCAGATTTACGGCGTAGCCAACAAGATAGGCGACAGCTCCGACAAGACCTACACCTACATTCCCGACGTAGACAAACTGACCTACACCGAGGGCGCGGATTACGTGCATATCACCTCCAACAACACCATTTTCGGTTCGCGATATTCCAAATTCCCCAAGTGCAAGGCGCCGCTGGTTGCAGATATGTCCTCCGAAATTTTCTCGCGCGAGGTTAACGTTGCGGACTTCGGCGTAATTTACGCAGGCGCGCAGAAAAACCTTGCGCCCGCGGGCGTTACCATAGTAATAGCAAAGCGCAGTCTTATCGAAAATCCGCTTAAAATCTGCCCCACGATGCTCAAGTGGAAGGTGCAGGACGAAAACGGCTCGCTTTACAACACCCCTCCCGCATTCTCCATCTATATGGCAAACCTCGTTTTGAACAACCTTAAGGCGAAGGGCGGCGTGAAGGCGATGCGCGAGCAGAACGATTACAAGGCGAAGCTTTTATACGACTTCATAGACAACTCCAAGCTGTACAAAAACAACGTGGTGCCTGAGTTCCGTTCGGTTATGAACGTGCCCTTCGTTACGGGCAGCGAGGAGTTGGACGCCAAGTTCGTTGCCGAGGCAAAGAAGGCAGGCTTGGTATCGCTTAAAGGTCACAGAATCGTCGGCGGTATGAGAGCTTCCATCTACAACGCAATGCCCGTGGAGGGCGTAAAGGCGCTTATTGAATTTATGAAGAAATTCGAAAAGGAGAACGCGTAATGGCCGACATATTGAAATTAAACGCGATATCCCCCCTTGCGGACGGAATTTTCGCAAACTGCAATTACAGCGACAAGATTGAAAACCCCGACGGCATAATGGTGCGTTCGGCGGCTATGGCGGACTACCCCGTGGGCGACAAGCTGATAGCGGTTGCCCGCGCAGGCGCAGGCACCAACAACATACCCGTTGCCGACTACACGACCAAGGGCATCGTGGTATTCAACACCCCCGGCGCAAACGCAAACGCCGTTAAAGAACTGGTAATTTGCGAATTGTTCCTTGGCGGCAGAAAGATTTGCGACGCCATCGACTGGGTAAAAACTCTTAAAAACGAGGGCGACGCCGTGGGCAAGCTTGTGGAAAAGGGCAAGTCCTCCTTCGTCGGCGGCGAGATTACGGGCAAGACGCTGGGCGTTATAGGTCTGGGCGCGATAGGCATTGCCGTTGCAAACGCGGCGTACGCGCTGGGAATGAACGTCGTGGGCTGCGACCCCTTCCTTTCCACCGCAAACGCGCTTATGCTCAACCCCGCGGTAAAGGTGGTTGCAACGCGCGAGGAGCTTTACAAGCGCGCGGACTACATCTCCGTGCACGTCCCCCTCACCCCCGACACCAAGGGAATGTTCAACGCAGCGACGATAGCAACGCTTAAGGACGGCGCGGTGCTTATAAACAATTCGCGCGGAGAGCTGGTTGAAGACGACGCGGTTATTGCCGCACTCGAAAGCGGCAAGCTTGCAAGATATATAACCGACTTCCCCACGGCTAAGCTTATCGGCGTTAAAAACGCGGTGTGCGTACCCCACCTTGGCGCAAGCACTCCCGAAGCCGAGGACAACTGCGCGCTTATGGCGGCAAAGCAGCTTGTCGATTATATAGATAACGGAAATATAGTAAACAGCGTGAACTATCCCGCGGTGAGCGCTCCCAGAGAGGGCACGGCGAGAATTTGCGTGCACCACAGGAACGTTGCAAATATGATTGCGCAGTTTACCGCGGCGGTATCGTCGGCAGGACTGAATATAGAGAATATGACCGACAAGTCCAAGGGCGACTACGCTTACTGCATTATAGACGTAAACGGCACCCCTGCCCCCTCGCTTGCAAAGAGCATTGCGGCAATCGACGGCGTTGTGAGAGTGCGCGTAATCTGAG
>CAMWWA010000120.1 GCA_947177825.1 uncultured Clostridia bacterium | reverse complement strand
ACTTTGATAAGATATAACCTTCCAGATTGTCGCTTTCGGAGACTGTGATTTTTGGTACTTTGAAGTGCGACATAGCCGCGGAAAGAAGCGCCGCGCCGCCGCCGATTACGTCCGCCGACTTTTTGCATATGGTCGTTGCGGCGATTTGCTCCACGGGCATTGCCGTCAGCTTTTTTGCAAACGTGCGCACTTCTTCAACCGTCAATACGGTGCCGTTTAATGCCGCCGCGTTATATTCGGTTATACCGCGCTTGATTGCCGCAAGCCTGCTTGCAGTACCGCCCACCGCGTACATTGCAACCGCGCTGAAATCGTGCTGCCCGTACTCTTCCACCTTTGCGGCGATAAATTTATCTATTCTTTCCAAATCCCTGCCCGACGAATCGAGTATGCGCACGGTGCCGATATTGGCGCTGTGCGAATAAATGACCTTGCCGCCCGAACGCACGGTGACCTCGGTGCTGGCTCCGCCGACGTCTATAATTCCGCCGTCCGCATTGCCCAGCGCGCCGCAAAGCCCGATTTGCGCTTCGCGCTCTCCGCTGATAACGTCCACCTTTATACCGCAAAGCTCTTTTACCTTTTCGGTAAACATACACGGGTTTTCCGCCGAGCGCACCGCCGCGGTTGCAAACGCGTAAACATTGTCCGCGCCCTGTTCCCTTGCTTCGGCAACGAACTCGGCAACCGCCTGCGCCGTTCTGTCGCACGCGGCGGGTAAAAGACGGGGCGCAAAATTCAGCCCCTCGCCAAGGCGCGTGGTTTTAAGCTTTTTATATAAAGTTTTTCCGTCCGCCCATAACATAAGGCGAACGGAATTAGAACCGATATCGATTGCTGCGATTTTCATAAAGTTTTAATTTTTCGGGGTAACGTCTACGCCCATCTGCGCAAGCTGCTGCACTATCTCAAGATATTTTTGGTCGGTTTCCAGCCTGTCAAGCATATCCTGACTTTCTTCAAGCTGCTGTACAAGACTGTAATACTCGTCCAAAAGCTCGGCTTTGCGGCGCTTTAAAACGCTTATCTGCACGATTTGCGCAATTAAAACGGCGACAATAATAAAGACAAGCAGAACCGCGTTGACAACGACAGCCGCTATTACTTTGTTGCGTTTTTCTTCGCCCATGCCTTTTCCCCTCGTACAGTTTTCATTTTATTTATCTTATTATACACTCTCCTGACGAGAAATGCAATAATAAAATGTAAACTTTTTAAATAAATTAGCGCACCGAGGGCACAACCTATCAGCATATACAGCCTGATTGTGTAAAATTCGAAGCAAACGGACGTGAAAACGAACATTGCCGAAAAGGCGATAAAATAGATTAAATCGCAAAGGCAGGTGAAAATCTTGTCCTTTAAGGTGAATTTCGCCTTGTCCAGACCGCAGACGAAGGCGCGCGCGATATACAGAATATCGTACACCACGCCGCTTATCACACCGCACAACGCGCAGGTTAGGAATATGAAAATCTGCATTATCTGAACAGCTTCTGCTTTAAGCCCAGTCCCTTTTGCGCGTATTTAACCGAAGTAAAAGTGCCGCTTGCCGAAAATCCGCCGTTGGATTTGGAAAACGACGTAATCTTCATATCGCTGCCGCCGATTACAATTTTGCCGCCCGCGTAGGACAGCACCAGCTGGGTGGGCGAAAAGGCTTCCACCGCCTCTATCTGGGTTGCCGTAAGCCTTTTGCGGTTTTCGATTGATAATAAATGACTTTCGTTCTGTTCCATAAAAAATACACCTCGCTTTAATATATTTCAGCGGGGTGCATATTATGAAATTTTAAGATTTTTTAACGCGCTTTTTAGGCAGCGGCGTTACCTCTTTTAAAATGCCGACAACCTTTTCGGTGAGGTCGGTATTTTCGATATCGAGGATATAATGCTCCTTTGCGCCGTCGTACGGATAGCCTTTGTCCGCTTCCGACATAAGCTCTTCAAGCTCCTTTACCTCTTTTACGAAAACGGTGTTGTCGCAGACTAGAAGCACGGGCTTGCCTTCGATATAAACCATATATTCGCCGAACATCTTTTTATACGTTGCGTCCTCGCCGCGCAGCTGTTCGCACACGAATTGGATATACGATAAATCGGTAGCCATTACTCTAAACCTTTTTTGGCCTTTGCGTTAGCCTTGGCGCGCAATTCACTATCCAGAATGCGCTTTCTAATACGTATATTCTTGGGCGTGATTTCCAGAAGCTCGTCGTCGCCGATAAATTCAAGGCACTCTTCAAGGCTCATTTTCTTGGGAGTAATAAGCCTTAACGCGTCGTCAGAAGCCGACGAACGTGTGTTGGTGAGGTGCTTGGTCTTGCAGACGTTGACGTTTATATCCTCGTTTTTGGGGCTTTCGCCTATGACCATGCCCTCGTAAACGGGCGTGCCTGCGCCGATGAACAGGGCGCCCCTGCCCTGCGCGTTGAAAAGTCCGTACGTAACCGCTTCACCCGTTTCGAACGCGACCAGCGAGCCTGTGTTGCGGCGGCTTAAATCGCCCTTATACGGCTGGTATTCGAAGAACACGCTGCTCATTATGCCCTCGCCCTTGGTCGAGGTCAAGAATTCCGACTTGTAGCCGAACAGTCCGCGCGCTGGAATTAAGAATTCAAGGCGCGTGCGCGTGCCGATTGCCGACATGTGCAGAAGCTCGCCCTTGCGGTTGCCCATACTCTGGAAGATTGCGCCAGTGGCTTCGTCGGGAACGTCTACTATCAGTCTTTCGACGGGCTCGCAGCGCACCCCGTCGATTTCCTTGTACATAACGCGCGGCGTGGATACCTGGAATTCGTAGCCGTCGCGGCGCATTTCCTCAATCAGAATGGAAAGGTGCATTTCGCCCCTGCCGCACACGCGGTATCTGTCCGCGGAGTCGGTTTCCTCCACCTTTAAAGAGACGTCGCGCAGAAGCTCGCGGAACAGTCTGTCGCGCAGATGGCGCGTGGTGACGAACTTGCCGTCCTTGCCTGCGAACGGCGAATCGTTGACCGAGAAGGTCATTTCGACGGTGGGTTCAGTTATCTTTACGAACTTGTGCGGTTCGGGGCAGGTCGGCGAGCAGACCGTGTCGCCTATGTTTATCTTTTCAAGTCCCGAAAAGCAAACTATATCGCCTGCAACCGCCTTTTCGACGGGCTCGCGCGCAAGTCCTTCAATCTGGTACAGATTGACTATCTTGCCCGACACTTTAAGCTGGGGATTGTTATAGTTTGTAAGCACCACGGCTTGTCCCGCGTGGGCTTCGCCGCGCTCTATCCTGCCTATGCCTATTCTGCCGACGTAATCGTTGTAGTCGATGGACGAACAGAGAATCTGCGTTTCGCCCTCCGTGTCAACTTCCATGGGCTGGATATGTTCCAGAATGGTCTCGAAAAGGGGCGTTAAATCTTTGCCCGGTACGTTTAAATCGAGCGTTGCCGTGCCGTCACGACCGGAGCACCATACGACGGGCGACATAAGCTGGTCGTCCGAGGCGTTGAGTTCCAGTAAGAGCTCCAAAATTTCGTCCTGCACCTCGTTAAGACGGGCGTCGGGACGGTCGATTTTGTTGACGACTATTATAAGTCTGTGCCCCATTTCAAGCGCTTTCTGCATTACGAAACGCGTCTGCGGCATGGGACCTTCCGCCGCGTCCACGAGCACGAGAACACCGTTGACCATCATCATTACGCGCTCCACCTCGCCCGAAAAGTCGGCGTGTCCCGGAGTGTCCACGACGTTTATCTTTACGCCGTTATAGTGCAGGGACGTGTTCTTTGCAAGAATGGTTATGCCCCTTTCTCTTTCGATATCTCCCGAGTCCATAACCCTCTCTTCAACCGCCTGGTTGTCGCGGAAGGTGTGGCTCTGCTTTAACATTGCGTCGACAAGCGTCGTCTTGCCGTGGTCTACGTGCGCGATTATAGCCACGTTTCTCAAATCTTCTCTTAACAAAATTCTACCTCTATTTTTTGCGGAATTTATCCGTTGTATTGTCGTAAATTAAAATGAAAATTCGTTTTTGATGCTGCGGTCAAACAGCTTTAATATGATTTGCAGACAGTCGTGCTCGCCCTTGCCGAACTCGTCGGATTCGAAGCACGCCTCGTAAACGGCGTTTGTTATGGGCAACTCGATTTTATATTTATCGCCCAGCGCCTTCATTGCCTTTGCGGTCATAACGCCCTCTTCAAGCTTGCCGAAGTGCTGTCCCTTTGC